>CALLYX010000428.1 GCA_937858775.1 uncultured bacterium
TCTCCCAGCCGTCCCGCGTCTTCCTGTAGATGTTGCCGTCCCTGTCGGCGAAGACGTCGTTTGAAATGTGCGGCGCGGCCCTTGCGGCCCCGCCCCCGGCTCCCCCGCCGGCCCGAGACGGCGGGGACGGCCGCGCCCCCCGCCGCCTGTCGTAGATGTTCCGGTTCCTGGTATTGGCTATCTCGGCGGCATCGTACGTCTTCCCGTTGACGGTGACCTTTCCGGCGCCCGCGCTGTAGGTCACCGGGTGGTAGCCGCCGGGGCCCCACCAGCCGGCGTGCCCGTTCCCCCAGTTCACCCAGCCGCGGCTCCCCCACGGCCCCGGATGCCAGCCCCACGTCCCCCACCAGGCGTTGTAGACGGGGTGGAATCCCCATGTCCACGGCCTCGGATAGTAGAACGCCCCGCGCCACCCGGGGTAGGCGAAACCGGTGCCGTAGACCACGGTGTTGTTCACGACGTAGCTGCCGGTGTAGCCCGGGAGGTACCCCACGTACACCTCCTCGGGGGTCGCATCGTAGACGGTGACGTAGCGGACGTTGTAGATGGGGCAGCTCGGGGGGATCGTGTAGATCTCGTCCGGCACCTTGGCGCATACCTCCCACGGCCCGGCGGGACCCTTCGCCGCGTACCAGACGCCGGTCTTGCAGCAGTAGTAACTCTTCCCCACGGAGATGACGTCGTCGGGGGTGTTCACCGCGTAGGCCATCCCCGTCCCCTCGATCTTCTCGAATCTCGGCTCGCCGTCATAGACGACCGCGGGATCCGCCGGCCCCGCCTTGACCGCCGTTGTCTGCGGGATGGCCGCATCGAGGACGGCCTCCTTCGCCTGCACGGTTCCGGCCACGTGGACGAGAACCCGTCCCTTCGGCGAGTCGTGCGGGATCGCGGCGAAGGAGGAGGGGAGCTTATCCGGCGGGACGTGCGCCCACGGGCCGTCGAGCGACGCCCCGCGGTACCAGCGCCCCGCGAGGAGGATGTAGTATTGCCGCGGGTCCTCCTCCATGAAGACGTCGCTTTCGGTGTTCGCCATGTAGAGGAGGCGCCCCCCCTCCACCGGCGCCCATGCGGGCCCGCCGTCGGAGACGATCAGCTCCGTCGGCTCCGTCGCGACGACGATCTGCGGCGGGGCGGACGGCTTCCCCTCGGCGCCGGGGGATTCGGCGCCGTCCGCCGCCCCCGGCGGGACCGCCGCGGACACCGCGGCCGGAACGTCCGGGCAGGGGGACCATGGCCCCAAGGCGTCGGCCGCCGAGTACCAGCAGTCGGGGCCTTTCAGGTAGTACGACTTCGATGCCGGGTCGAGGAGAAGTGTGAACGGGGTGTTCACCACGCGCATGAGCCGCGTATTCCCCTCCGGCCTCAGCTCGGGCTTCCCGTCGATGACGAGGAGGACGGCGGGCGCGGTCGAGAAGACGACCTTCGGGGGCGCCATGGAGATCCGGTCAACGGCGAGCTCCTCCTTCTCGGCGAGGTCGAGGCCGGCGAGCAGATTGTCGAGCGGGAAGGTGATCTCGGTCGAGGGGAGGCGGCCCTTGATCGCGTCTGCGAGCATCCGCTCCCGCCCAAGGCCGGCGCCCGCGAACCTGACCCTCGGTATCTCCATCCGGACGATCGTGACAGTGCGCGCCACGCGGTCCGTGGAGACGAGCGCGTCGAACCAGATGGCGCCGAAGACCGGCTCCGCCTCGCCCTTCGGCGTGACTGAGACCGCGGCTCGCGCGGCGAGCCGGTCGCCCTTGAACGACTCCGGCTGCGGCTGGTAGAGAACGATCCTTCCGCCCGGGGCGTCGATCTCGCGCGGCCACTCGATCGCCGGCGCCGGCGACGCCCACTCGCCCTCCCCCGTCCACCCGATAGCCGCCGCCGTCCACCCGATAGCCGCCGACGCCCACACGACCGCCGCCGCTCGCGCCGCGCGCCGCATTTTCATGCCGCACCCCCGTAGGTCCGTTTCGCGCCGGGACGCCGGCGCGGGGATAGTATACCACCCGGCGCCCCGCCCCTCCACAATCCGCCCCGGCATCTTAGCGTGCCCCCCGCCCGGCCTCCATAGTATAATCGGGACACGCCCGCCCGGCGCCTTCGCCGGGCGGAGCCCGGAGCCGAACGCCATGCCCTCGGAGAACCGCGGGGCCGGCGGCGCGTGCGCCGCCGCCTTCCTCCTCGCACTTTCCCCCGGCTGCGCCTCGCTCGACCTGATCAAGCCCCCCCCGCGGACCGACGTCTATCCCGCCGCCCTGGCGCCGGGCGCGCCGCTCGTCTTCGCCATACCTGGCCTACGCGTCCCCGGCCTCCGGATCACGCAGGAGGAGCACTTCGGCCGGCTGGTGGAGCTCCTCGCGGCGGAGGGGATCCCGTGCAGGATTCTCGCATACGACACGCCGGAGGACCCCGCGACGAGGGACGCGGCCCTCTACTCCCCCGACCACGGCCTGGCGTGGACGCGCGTCGGCCCCGCGATGGCGCGGGAGTTCGAGTCGGAGAACGAGCGCCGCGCCTCGCGCGGCGCCCCCCCCGTGAGGAGGATCGTGCTGATCGGCTACAGCCAGGGCGCCGTGCTGATGGAGCAGCTCGCGCGGCGCGTCTTCCGCGATTTCAGGGACAGGTACGACAAGACCGTCGAGGGGTTCGGGCCGGAGTGGGAGGCGCTCCAGAAAGACCCGGAGTTCGTCCAGTTCGTGAGCGTACTCGACGACTTCGTGGCCCTGGACAATATCAAGACGCAGTACGAGGAGATCTTCAGGCGCAGTCCGTCCCTGAGGCGGTTTTACGAGCGCATGAGAAAGAAGCTCGCGGCGCAGCACGCGGAGTTCCTCGTGTACCTCGCCGACCCCGCGGAGAAATACCCGGGCGTGAAGAGGTTCGAGCCGGTCGGCAGCCCCTACTACCCGAAGCGCTACGACAGGATCAGGGCCTACGCCGCCGAGCGCGGTTCCCGGTCGGAGGAGGAGAAAGTGAAGAACCGGGAGTTCTTCGTAACCTACGCCCAGTACCGCGGCCTGCTCGGCGTCGAGGCGCGGTTCGTCACGTGCGCCGGGTCCCTCTTCGGCTCCCCACAGGCGAACGACGCCCTCAACCTCGTCAGGTGGATGCCGCTCGCGCGGCGCTTCATCATCGGGAGGGAATATTTCCAGATAGAACAGACGGAGCTCGGCGCGGCGCAGCACATCCGGCGGGTCGAGGCGCTCGCCGCCGAGGCTCGCGGGCGGCCGGCCCCCGCGCCCTCGCGGCAGGAGCTTTCCATCGTCGGCGCGAACGGCTCGGAGGGGGACGGCTTCGTGGATCAACCCGCCGCCCACCTGAGCATGCACACCTTCGCCGTCTACCGGACGGTGGACGGGGGGGGCGGGAGGCCCCGCCTCGAGCGGACCGAACTCGTCACCCTCCCCGAGGTCCCGGTGGTCCCGCTCCGCCTGTCGCACTTCGCGGAGAAACGCCTGGGGGGGTACGCCGGCAGGCGGTACGGGGCGGCTTACATGGTGGCGGACAATCCCGCGTGGCCGCACCTCCTCGGCTTCATCAGGGGAGAGAGGGCGACGCCCGGGACGGATCTCTCCATCGACAGCGACCTCTTCAGGCAGTTCATGATCGAGGTGACGCTGGGCGACAGCGGCCTCCGGGAGTCGGACGTGCGCTGGGACGACGCGTCGGACAACGTGGTCGTCCGAGGGCGCTACTACAACCGGGGGAGCCGCACGATCGTCTGGACCGGCTACTTCAAGGAGAAGGGGGTGGTCGCCGACCTGAAGGAGAAGGCGCGCCTCCTCGACATGACCGACATGCTGCCGGGCGTGCGCGACGTCTTCGGAACGGCCGGGTCCGAGAGGCCCCGCCTGCTCCAGAACCTGCGCCGGCACGCGCAGCTTTTGAACCCCGTCCCGCTGCTGCCCCGACCCGGCACGGTGCTGGGCTGGACCGGGCTGTCGTTCGAAGAGGCGGCGGGGGCTGGGGGCGAGGCGAGGTTCACGGTCCGCCTGGCGGGCGGGGAGAAGGCAGCCCTTGCCTGCGCCGTCCACCCCGGCCGCATAAGTTTCGTGAAGATCGAGGCCGGCCCCGCGGGGGGCCCTCGGCAACCCCCGCGCCGCGGCCGCGGGGGGCCGGGAGACGCGTGAATATCCTCCTCGTCGAGGACGACCGCCGCACCGCGGAGTTCGTCGCGAAGGGCCTCGCCCAGGCCGGTTTCTCCGTCCGGCGGGCCGCCGACGGGAAGGAGGGGCTGGAGCGGGCCGTCTCGGAATCGCACGACGCGGCGGTGGTCGACGTCATGCTGCCCGGGTTGGACGGCATTTCGCTGGTGCAGGAGCTCCGCCGCAGGAAGTCGGCGCTCCCCGTCATCCTCCTCAGCGCGAAGAGCACCCTCGACGACCGGATCAGGGGGCTCCAGGCGGGCGGGGACGACTACCTCGTCAAGCCGTTCGCCTTCTCGGAGCTCCTGACGCGCGTACATGCCCTGATCCGCAGGGCGAGCCGCTCATCCGAGCCCGCCGGCGTATCTGCGGGAGGGTTGCGCATCGACCTGGCGAGGCGGAGGGCGTTTCGCGGCGACCGCGAGATCGAGCTCCAGCCACGGGAGTTCTCCCTCCTCGAGTACCTGATGCGGAACGCCGGCAGGGTCGTCTCGAAGACCATGATCATCGAGCGCGTCTGGGGCTACCAGTTCGATCCCCACACCAACATCGTCGAGGCGAGGATCTGCCGGCTCCGGGAGAAGATCGAAGGGGCGGGCGGGGGGAAATTGATACGTACCGTGCGCGGGGCGGGCTATATCTTCGAGGAGGCGAATTAGGATGTTCCGCACCGTCACGTCGCGCATCACCCTCTGGTACACGGCGATCTTCGGGCTGCTCTCGCTCTTCGTCTTCGGCCTTGTCAATCTCGCCGTGGTGACGCGCCTGCGCGCCAGGATGGACGCGGAACTGGGGAACGAGTCGCGCGAATTCGAGGAGATGTATCGCCGCGGAGGCATCGAGGCGCTTCGCGAGGGGTTCAGGCTCGAGGGCGAGTCGGATGGATACAAGAGGGTCTTCTTCCGCTTTTTTTCCCCGACCGGCGACCGGCTGCTCTCCTCCGACATCGGCTCCTGGGGGGGACTCGGGGGGCTCCCGGCCGTCGCGTCGGCGCTCCCCCCCGGCCGGGCGATCCTCTGCACGCCCGCCGCCCCCGGCCTCGCGCGCCGCGCCCGCGCGATCTACCGGACAACCGGGGACGGGCACGTCATCGAGATCGGCTCCGCGACCGAGGACGACGACGACCTCGTGCGGGGCGTCCATCGCGTCTTCGGGTCGGCCCTCCTGGTCATGCTGCTGTGCGGCGGGGCGGCGGGGTACGGCATCGCGCGGAGGGCGATGCGCGGCGTCACGCGGGTCACCGATACGGCGGTCAGGATCGGGAAGGGGGATCTCGCGCGCCGGGTCGCGCCGGGCGGCGAGGGGATCGAGATAGCCCGCCTCGCGCGGGCCTTCAACGAGATGCTCGGGCGCATACAGGCCCTCGTGGAGGAGATGCGGGGGGTGGCCGACAACATAGCGCACGACCTCCGGACCCCGATCACGCGCATCCGGATGACCGCCGAAACGGCCCTGGTCGGGGTGCAGAAACCGGACGAATATCGGCAGGCGGCCGGGATCGTCATCGAGGAGTGCGAGCGGATGGCGCAGATGATCAACACCATGCTGGAGATCGCGAAGGCCGAGTCCGGGGCCATCGTCCTCTCCCGGGAAACGGTCGACCTCGCGGCGCTCGCCGCGGACGCGTGCGATCTCTTCCTCCCCGCCGCGGAGGAGAAGGGGATCGCCCTCCGCGCCCCCGCCCCGCGCCCGCCGCTCCCCGTTTCCGGCGACGCCGGGCGACTCCGCAGCATGATGGGCAACCTGCTCGACAACGCGGTCAAGTTCACGCCCCCGGGCGGGGAGATCGTGCTGGAGGCAGGCGAGGCGCGGACGCACGCCGTTCTGATCGTGCGGGACACCGGCATAGGCATCGACGCCGCCGACCTTCCACGCGTCTTCGACCGCTTCTACCGCGCGGACCGGAGCCGCTCCACGCCCGGGAACGGCCTCGGGCTCAGCTTCGCCGCGGCGATAGCCCGCGCGCACGGCGGGGAGATAACCGCCGAGAGCCGCCCGGGGAGGGGAAGCGCCTTCACGATCCGGCTGCCGTTGATTACCAAGAAGTAATCGCGCGGCAATCCCGCCGTCATCTTCGTCATATATGCTGCTCCCGTCGGAATGGCCGATCCCCCCCGCACCGCCGCGCGAATGGGGGGGGGCCGACGGGAGGGAGACGTGCGACCGAGGCGGGGAACCGTATTCGACGCGGCGCCGGCATGGGCGGACCCGCTCCTGCTCGCGGCGATCTTCGGCTTCTCGCTCTTCCGCGGCCTCGGCGCCTCCCCGCTCCTGAACCCGGACGAGGGCCGCTACGCGGAGATACCGCGCGAAATGCTCGAGTCCGGGGACTTCATAACGCCGCGCCTCAACTACGTCCTCTATCTCGAAAAGCCCCCCCTTCACTACTGGCTGACCGCGCTCGCCTTCCGCCTGTTCGGCGAGACGGAGTGCGCCGTGCGCGCGACGGGCGCCTCGGCCGGCCTCGCGGGCGTCCTGCTCGCATGGGGAATCGGTCGGAGGGTGTACGGGCGCCGAGGGGGAATGCTGTCCGCACTTGTCCTGGGCACCTCGATCGGATACCTGGTGCAGGGGAGGCTCGCGATCCTCGACATGCTTCTCGCCTGCCTCATAACCGCCTCCCTCGGCTCCTTTCTCATCGCAGCGGCGGGAAACGGGGGGCGCGGGGATTGCCGGTGCTACTCGTTCTTCTTCTTCGCGGCCCTCGCGGTGCTCGCCAAGGGCCTCGTCGGGATCGTGCTGCCGGCGGCGGTCGTGCTCCTGTACGCGGCGCTCCGCGGGCGGTGGAACCTCCTGGCGGAGATGAGGATCCCGGAGGGCGCGGCCCTCTTCATCCTGGTCGCCGCGCCGTGGTTCGTCGCCGCCGGCATCAGGAACCCCGACTTCCCGAGGTTCTTCTTCGTCCACGAGCACTTCCAGCGCTATCTCACCACGATCCACCACCGCTACGAGCCGTTCTGGTTCTTCGTCCCCGTGCTTGCCGGGCTCATCTTCCCATGGTCGTGCTTCATCCCGGCGGTCGCGGTCCGGCTGTGGCGGCGGGGAAAGCGGCTCAGCGACGCCGACCTGTTTCTGGCGATCTGGGCCGTACTGGTGTTCGTCTTCTTCTCCTTCTCCGGTTCAAAGCTCGTCCCTTACATCCTCCCCATGTTCCCGCCGGCCGCCCTGCTCATCGGCGGGACCCTTTCAAGCGTCGCGGACGGCGATTTTCGCGCGGTCAGGGGCGAGGCTTTCCTCCTGCACGCGGTCCTCCTGGGCGGAGCTGCCGCGCTCCCGCTCTACTCGCTCCTGGCGCCGCGGCCGGCGATCGGCCCGTCCGGGTGCGCGGCGATCTCCGCGCTGCTTCTCGCCGAGGCCCTAATCATCGGGGCGTGCCGCCGCCGCGCCGACACGGCCGGGCTGCTCCTCGGCCTCTGTCTCATGACGTACATCGAGGGGGTCGTCGGCCCCCAATTCGTCCTAGCCGGCATACAGAGGAGGAGATCCACGAAGGAACTGGCCGCGGCGATCGCGGGCGCCGCGCGCCCGGGGGACGCGGTGGTGGCGTTCAGCGCCTATCCGCATGATCTCCCCTTCTATCTCAAGCGGCGGGTGACGCTCGTGGGGGACACGGGCGATCTCGAGTTCGGAAGCGCCCACGGGGACCAGTCGCGCTGGTTCATCGACGAGCGGACGTTTTACGGCTGGTGGGACTCGCCGGGGCGGCTTTTCGTCCTGGCGTACGAGGACGACGCCGCCGCCATCGGGAAGACCGTCAGGACGCCGATGAAGATCCTGGGCCGAAAAGGGAAGATGCTGGCGATCACCAACCGCTGAGCGCGGGCGGACGCCCGGGATGGAGCGAAGCCGTGAAGGGGCCGGCGATCTCGGCCCCCGGGGCGGTTCGGACGGAACGGCGCGGCTCCACGCGCCGGGGGCGGACCTACTTCCCCTGCCCGGCGCCCCCCGCCAAGCCCTTCGCGCCGTCCATCAACCCCTTCACCGCCCCGCCGGCCGCGCCGGCCGCCTGCCTCCCCGCGCCGGATGCCGCGGTGACCGCCTGCATACCAGTCTCGGAGACGGCGCCGGCGACATGGCGGCCGGCCTTGTTGAGAGAATCGACCCCTGCGCCGAGCGACGCCCCGACGTCGGCGGGGATCACCCCGCCCCCGTTGGCGACGGCCGACTTGACGATCTCCCGCAGCGAGACCGCCACGGTTTGCGCGATCGTCACTCCCCCGCCCCCTCCCCGCCGAGCTCCTTCAACTCGATCGGGGGAAGCGGGATGTACGCGGCGGGGATGCCGGCGATCTTCGGAACGACCTTCACCCTCGCCCCGGCGATCCGAAGGGTTCCGATGACGAATTTCACCCCCCCGCCGGACCCTCCGCCCCTGCCGGCGTTGGAGAGGATCTCCGAGAGATTCGAGCCCGTGAGCCCCTGTTCGAGCGTGACGGCCGGATCCTCGACGGTGATCGATTCGATCCGCGGGGAGCGCCGGAGCAGGCTCGGAAACGGCGCGCGCACCGCGATCCGGCCCACTTCGATCGCGTTTTTCGTCGTGTAGCCCCGCGGGTTGGAGACCTCGAGATTCGTGAGATCGACACCCCCGGAGAGCGGCCTCAGGCCCGCCCCCTTGAGCCGCACCGGCACGCCGAGGGCGAGCGACCCGCCCGTCCCGACCGCCGGGCAAATCAGCATCCCCGGCGCAATCAACAGGACCGCCAACATCGCCGCGATGACGACAGCGGCGCCTGCAACGAGTTTCTTCCCCTTTCCGGCCATTCGCGCACCCTCCTGCCTCCCGGCGTTCAAACCCCCCTGTCCCGTCCCCCCGCGCAGGGCAGACGGCCCCTCGACGTCCCTATCAGGAGAAGCTTCTCCTCCCGGCCCAGCCGTTTGATCCGCGCCTCCCGCTTCTGCGCCGCGGCCCTTCCCCTCGACCGCTCGCAGTAGACGAGCCGCACGGGGCGGCGCGGGCGGGTATAGCGCGAGGCGGCTCCGGAATCGTGCGCCCGCATCCGGCGCGGGATGTCGGTCGTGATGCCGGTGTAGAGCGTCCCGTCTCGGCACCTGACGATATAGACATGCCACGCGCCCATGCCTCCCCTCCCCGCCCCCGGGTTCGCGTCCGCGGCGGAAGCTGATGAGTGTGCCCCTATCCCGGCCCCGCCCGCCGCCGAAACACTCCCCGCGCGCCTTTTGTTAATGCTACCATATATGACGGCGTGGGGCGGCGTTCGTGCGCCGCGGAAGCGCCTCCCCATCCGCCTGGAGACGCCATGCGCATTCGACGTGTTCTGATCCCGCCCTTGGTCGCCATTGTCGCGCCATGCGCCGCGGCCTACGGCGGCGGGCTGGACCTGTCCGTCAACTGGACGGTGTTCGTGGCGGGCGATCCGATCGAGATCAGGGCAAGCGCCGGGGCCCTCGACCGGGAATTCGACGCATGGGCGGTGATCCTCGAACCCGGCGGCGGGATGTATTTCATGTCCCTCTCCGGCGCGGTCGTCCCGGGGGCCGCCCCCGTGGCCCGAGCGGTGCCGGGCCTTCCGTCGAGGAGAGACGTGACGCTCCTTTCCATGCGTGTTCCGGCGGGCCTCGCGTCCGGCGACTACTTCGCCGCGGCGGTTCTGATGCCCGCCGGCAAGGTCCCGGGGAGCGTCGAGGATGCCGAGTCCATGTGCATCCCCGGATGCTTCGCCCGCACGCCCTTCTACGTCATCTCCGGCGTGATCTCGGCCGACATCACGGGGAAGTGGAAGCTATCGCCCGGCGAATTCGGCATCGGCGCGCTGACGATCAACCCGCCGCCCAACTGCATCCTGGAAGGAACCTATACCCATGCCACGATGGGGGACGCCGCGGTCCTCGGTTTCATGGATCGGTCCGACGTCACCCTCTTCCTCAATTTCGATGGCGGGACGGCGGGGAAGAAGATGACCCTCAAGGGCGCTGTGTCCGACGGCCAGCTCGGCGGGACATACTCCTCGGCCGGCTTCAGCCCGACGTCGGGCAACTGGAAGGCCTGGCGATAGCGTCGAGGGCCCGCGCGATCCTGCGCCCCCCGCGGGGGGAGATCGTGAGGCGGGACGCCCCCCATGCGGCATCCGCGCGCCGGCGCGCGCCACGGCGGGCAGGGCGTCTCTCGAGAACGGACCGGAGCGGCCATGGAGACCGGGATTCAGGCGCTATTCATCGCGCTGTTCGCGCGCGCCGCCGCGCCGTTCCCCCCGCCGGCGGAGGGGGCGCGCCTCCTGGTCCGGCCGTGGGCGGGGATCCTCGCGGTCTATCTCTGCGCCTACGCCATCCACCGCCTCGGGGCCCGGCTGGCGCGCCAGATCATGCGGCTGCGCGGCCTCGCGCCCCGCTACCGCACTCCGACACCGGAACGCCGGCGGACGATCCAGGCGCTCCTCTCCAGCGTCATCACCTTCATCGCCTTCGGCGTCGCCACTTTCGCGGCCGCCCTGTATTTCATCCATATCGACACGCTGGTCTGGGTCATAGGCCTCTTCAGCGCCGCGTTCGGCCTGGCGGCCGGGCCGTCGATACGGGACGTGCTGACCGGCACCGGCTTCCTCTTCGCCGACACCTTCTCCGTCGGCGAGAAGGTGGAGATCGCCGGGATCGAGGGGATCATCGAGTCGATAGACCTGCGCGCCACCACGCTCCTGGCCCCGACGGGCGAGCTGTTCATGATCCCCAACGGGGAGATACGAACGGTGCGGAACTTCAGCCGCGGCCGGTTCTCCCCCCTCTCCGTCTCGCTCAGGCTTCCAACGGCGCGGCTTCCGCAGGCGCTGGAGATCCTCAGGCAGGCGGGACAGAACGCGGCGACCGAGATCCCCGACCTGATCGAGCCTTGGCAGGTGATCGCCGGCTCGGACGTCATCGGCGACACGACCGAACTCGAACTGATTGCCAAGGCCCGGCTGGGAAAAGCGGCGGCCGCGCGGCCGCTCCTGCTGACGCTGGTGCATAACCTCCTGGCGTCGAACGGAATCGTTCCGGGCGACTGACCGCGGGGGGGCGCCGGATCCGGCCGTGTCGACGGGCAAAAAGACGAGGGGAAGGCAGCCCCCGCGACAGGGTGCGCCTTCCCCTCGTCCCACGCCGACGCGCCCGGCACGCGGCGCGTTTACTTCGCCTCCGGGGCGGCCGGGACCGGCCTGGGCCCGCGTCCCTCGTCATCGCCGCGGCCCCGCCTGGGGCCTCGCCACTCCCCCTTCCGCTCGTGCCTTCCGCCCCTGTGCTCCCGGGAGAGGAGCTTCTTGAACTGCTCGGGGGTCAGCGTCTCCTTCATCCCGAGGATACCCTTCACCTCCTGGTCGACGCGGTCGCCCTCGAGCTTCTTCAACTCGGAGGTGATGGCCTCTATCTTGCCCGGGTCCGTCTGCTCCTTGTCCAGCTCGTCGCGGAGTTCCTCGCGCTTCGCCCGGATGGACTCCCGCACCTTCTTCATCGCCGCGATCCTGTCCTTGCGCTGCGCCTTGAACTTCTCATTCTGTTCGGGGGTGAGGTCGAGTTCCTTCATCATCTTCCCGGGCCTCTTCCCGTGGCGCATCTCGCCCCCGCCGCCCGGCTGGGGCGTCGCCATCTTCTCCACGGAGGCCGGCGAGGTGGCCGCCTGAGCCCCCCCCAGCGCGACCGCGAGAAGCAGCAACGCCGCGCAAGCCGCCGCCGATCCTGGACATTTCGCCTTCATTCCAGCTCCCTTCTGTTGCGCCGCGGCCACGCGCCGCGGCTTGTTCTCCACCCGAGCGGGCGGCGCGGACGCGCCGCCCCTTTCACAACACTATGACGCCGCCTTCCACCCCCGGAGTTCCCGCTAGATCAGGTATTTTTCCACCAGGGTGCCGTAGCCGCCCTGGGACCGGCCGTCGGCCGCGGCGGGGTCCCCCGGGAGATCCTGGGCGCCCCCGTCGTTGCGCGCGAGGTTCGCCCACTGCTCCTGGAAGTACGCCTGGATCTCCTCGCTGTCGGCGAACTGCGCGCCGCCGTTCTTCGGCGCCGGCGGGCCGGGCCTGAAGACGAGCAGCGCGACGGCGGCGGCGGCCGCTACGGACGCGGCGGCGCAAGCCGGGGCCCGGAGCGACCCCCACGCCCGGCCGAGGGCCGCCGCGATTCCGCGCCCTTCCCCGCGTGCAATCTCCCTCCGCACCCCCGCCCAGACCGCCTCCGGCGCCCGCTCGAGCGGAGCCCCCCTGAACGGCTCTACCGCGTCGCGGCGCACCGCCTCCGCGTACGCGGTGCAGCCGCCGCACGCGTCGAGATGGCGATCCACCCCCGCCCGCGCCCTCGGGTCGAGCTCCCCGTCGACGTAATCCGACGCGAGGAGCGCGCGCACCGCCGCGCATTTCATCGTTCCGCCCCCCCCTCTTTCGCGAGGGCGACGAGCGCCTCCCTCGCCCTCCTGATCCTCGACCGCACCGTGTTGATCTTCAGCCGGAGCGCCGCGGCGATCTCGTCGTAGCGCATCCCCTCCATCTCCCTGAGCACGATGCACGCCCGCTGGTCCGGATTGAGCGCCTCGAGCATGGTTCTCACCCGCGCCCTGTCCCCCTCGCGCTCGATCGCCTCCCGCGTCTGATCCCGGGGGTCCTCGACCCCGATGGCGTCATCGAACGGGACCAGCCGGGCGCGGCGGCGCGACCTCTTCCTCGAGGCGCTGACCGCCCGGTTCACCGTGATCCGGTACAGCCAGGTGGTGAACGCCGCCTCGAAACGGAATCCGCCGAGGCACCGGTGGACCTTCAGAAAGACGTCTTGCGCGACCTCCTCCGCGTCAGCACTGTCGCCGGTTATCCGCAGGGCTATCGAATAGACATAATCCGCCGTCGCCCGATAGATCCGTTCAAACGCGCCCGCGCGCCCCTCCGACGCCGCAATAAGGAGCTCTTTCGGTAGCGGCTGCATTGACTCCTTTAGTATCTTAGACACGGCGCACCGGCGATAAGTTCCCGCCCCGCGCCCCGGGAATCAGATCGTGATGCATGGAACGGCCGTGTATCTCAGCGCAGGCGCCGCCCTGGGCCTCTCGGCGGGCCTATCCCCGGGCCCCCTCCTCGCCCTTACGGTCTCCCAGGCCATCGCCCACGGCGCCAGGGAGGGGATGAAGGTGGCGTTCGCGCCGCTCCTCACCGACCCCCCCGTCATCCTGGCCGCGATCTTCATCATCGACCGGTGCTCGGCCTCCGACATAATCCTCGGGACGATCTCGATCGCCGGCGGGGCGTACCTGGCCCGGATCGCCTACGCCGACTTTCGCGCGCGCGCGCGCGGCCCGGCGCCGGACCGCCGCCCCCCCGGATCGTTGCGCAGGGGAGTCACCGTCAATCTCCTCAGCCCGAATCCGTACATCTTCTGGCTCACGGTAGGCGCGCCGGCGCTGCTCAGCGGCTGGCGAGAGCGCCCCGCTTCCGCGATCGCCTTCGCGTCGGGCTTCTACGCATGCCTCGTCGGGGCGCAGGCGGCGGCCGCGGCCGCGGCGGCGCGCGCCGGGCGGTGGGCCGGGGGACGGGGCTATCGCTTCGTCGTGCGCGGGCTCGGCGTGCTTATCGCGTCGTACGGCCTCCTCCTTCTCCTCCGGGGACTGAGGTTCCTCCACATACTGCGCTGGTGAACGGGGCGCGGAAGCCGGGCGCCGCAGCGCGGCTCCCGGCGATGCCTTCCGGCCGGCGGCCGCGATGACAAGGCCGCCCCCCTCACGCCTCCCCCCGCGGCAGCCTCTTCCGCAGCGTCAGGATGTTCCTCCCCTCCTCCCTGCGGTACTCCACCGAGTCCATCACGCTCCGGGCCAGGAAGATGCCTAGCCCTCCGGGGGGGCGCTTCTCCGGCGGCGCCGAGAGGTCCGGCGGGGGGCGCTCAGCCGGGTTGAACGGCACGCCGTCGTCGCGGACCTCCATGACAAGCTCGCCGGCGCCCCGCTCCATCCGCACGTGGATCAGGTGCTCGGCCGTATCCGCGTATGCGTACCGGACGATGTTCCCCACGACCTCCTCCAGGGCGAGACGGATATCGTGGAGGGTCTCCGCGGGGACGGCGTACCGCTCGCCGAAAGACGCGGCCGCCCGAGCCAGCTCGGCGATGCAGGCGGGGTCGTTCCTGAGCGTGAGGACGGCCTGCGGCGCGGGGGCGGCGCCTCGAAGCGGCCGGCGATACCGCACGACGACGATGGCGATGTCGTCGGACTGGGGCACCCCCGCCGCGTGGGCCTTGATCCGCCGGAGCATTCCGTCGGCGATTTCGACCACGGAGCCGCCGCCGCGCGTCGAGAGCTCATCCCGAAGCCGCTCCTCCGTGAACATCTCCCCCGCCCCGTCGAACGCCTCCGTCACGCCGTCGGTATAGAGAAAGAGCGTGTCCCCCGGGCGCAGCGCCGCGCGCGAACGCCCGTACGCCGCCCCCTCGTCTACCCCCAGCACCGTCCCGGCGCCGCCGGCGAGGAACCCCGGCTTCTCCCCGCCGCGCATGACGAGCGGCGGGTTGTGCCCGGCGTTGGAGTAGCGGAACTCCCCGTTCGAGACGTCGAGGACGCCGCAGAAGACCGTTACGAACATGAACGACTCGTTTTGGCGGGCGAGCTCCTTGTTCACCCGGGCCAGTATCTCCTCCGGGTCATGGACCTCGCGCGCCGCGGCCTTTAGAAGGGTGATGGTCCGCGCCATGAAGATCGCCGCCGGAACCCCCTTCCCTGACACGTCACCGATGACGACGCAGACGCGCCCATGCCCGATGGCGAAAAAGTCGTAGAGGTCCCCCCCCACCTCCCGAGCCGGCTCCAGCACGGCGCTTATCTCCACCCCGTCCCCACCGGGGAACGGTGGGATCCCCCTGGGGAGCATCGCCATCTGGATTTCGCGGGCGATCTTGAGTTCGCTCTCGATCCGTTCCCTGGCGGCCGCGGCGGCTGCGAGCTCGCGGATGTGCCCCTTGAGCGAGTCCCGCATATGGCGGAACGACGCCGCGAGGCGCCCGACTTCGTCCCCGGATGATGCGGCGGGGAGTTGGATGTCGAGGTCCCCGCGCGCGATCCCCGCCGCGGCGGCGGCGAGGGCCCGCAGCGGGCGCGTGATCGTGCCCGAGATGAAGACGATGACGGCGAGGAGTATCGTGAAACCGGCGAGGCCTATCGCGAGGCCGGCGCGGTTGAGGTGGATGATGTCGGCCATCAGTTCGTCCCGCGGAAAGACAATCCCCAGCGACCATCCGGTGGCCGGGACCGGCTCGTACCCCACCCAGCACGGCTTCCCGGTGAGCAGCGAGGTCGCGGGCGAGAAGCCGCTTTCCCCGCGCATCATCCGTTCCGCGATGGCGGCCATGCGCGTGTCGTCGCGCCCCCGCGCGAGGCGCGGCAGCGTCTCCTTCATGATGAGATCCCGGCGCGGGTGCGTAACGATCGTCCCGTCGCGCGAGATCAGGAAGGCGTAGCCGGTGAGCCCGATCCGGACCGACGAGACGATCTCCTGCAGGCCCGACAGGTAGACATCGGCGGTGGCCACGCCCGCGAAGCGCCGGCGGCCGCCGGCCGCCCTGAAGAATGGGACGCTGTAGGTGGCCATGATTATATTGCCGCCGCCCTTGTCGTAGTACGGCTCGGTCCACGCCGGCCCCCCGGTCTTCTTCGGGCGCGCGTACCAGTCCCACTTGAAGTAGTCGTACGCGTCGTCGAGCCAAGCGAACCTGAGCCCGGCCCCGTCCCGGCAGTAGTACGGCCCGAAGCAGTACGTGTTCTTGTCGAAGAGGTACGGCTCGAACGAGACGGTCGAGCCGTATATCTCGGGATTCCTCTCGACCACGGCGCGGATGAGGGCCAGGAGCTGCTCCCTGCTGAAGGAGGAGTGCTCCAGGGAATAGGCGAGATTTTCGGGCACCTTCTCCACGGCGCGGAGCTCCGACTCGATCCGGCTGACGGTGCGCAGGGCGAGGTTCTTGGCGTTCCCCTCGATCTCGCTCCGGATCAGGCGCCTGGAAAAGAGATGGGTGTAGCCGAAGACGGCGGCGAAGATGAGCGTGCAGCTCGTGAGGATGAAGAGGCTGAGCCTGAAGGCGATGCCTCTGCCGCGGGGCATGGGGGTCACATAGGCCGGCGCGCCGCGCTGCCGCGGCGGCTCGGCGTGGCGTTGATCTCTTTCATGCGTCATCCCGGTTTCCCGCGCTCCCGCGTCGACAAGGCGCCGTCGGGACGCGACGCTAAATCTTCCTCTGTATCCCGTCCAGGTAAGCGTCCATCTCCTCTACGCTCTCGAAGACCGCCTCCGGGGGAAGCGCCTTGATGATCTCGAAGACCCTCTTCACCCGCGGCCGCAGGTGCACCAGCATCACCTTGCCCCCCTTGGGGGCGAGGATCTGCTTGGCTTTTATGATGACGCGGAGGCCTGCGCTGCTGATGTAATCCACCCCCGACATGTCGAAGACAAGGACGCGCGGCGCGCCGCGCAGCACGGCGTCCACATGCGTCTCGAGGACGGGGGAGGTGGTCGTGTCGATCGATCCGGCCGGGGCGACCAGCGCCATCCCGGCCTCCCTCTCGCTTACGGTAACGTTGAACGGCATCACTGGTCCCTCCATTCGCGGCGGCGCGCCGCCGTGCGCCGCGCCCCAGTGTACCGCGTCCGGCGCCGGCCCTCAAGCGCCATCGCCGGCCCTGTCAAAGCGAAATAGAAATGTCCCTTCTCTTAGCGAAATAGAAATGTCCCCTTGGTGACTCCCTCTCCCCCCAATGAGTGGGAGGAGAGGGTCGGGGTGAGGGGGGATAGAAGAGATGTCCTTCCCCTCACTGAGACAGCCGCTGTGCGGGGAAAAGCCGCGTTGTGCGTGAACATCGATTAGACCCGCCCTCCGCGCCCCCGGCCTTGATGGCCCCTCCCCCGAGCATAATTATCCGCCTAGCGGCCCATTGTGTTATACTGGCGGCGTTCTTTGATATTCTATCCCCCGACAAATCATTCGGCGCGCCGCCGCGCAAGCCGGGCAGGATTGACTTGCCGGCGTCGCGGGCGGTTAAAGCGGGCGGTCTGCGGCATTCTTCTGCGTTTTGACCGTCATTCTCTAAATAGCATATTCCCCGGTAGCTCAGTCGGTAGAGCAGGTGGCTGTTAACCACCGTGCCGCAGGTTCGAGTCCTGCCCGGGGAGCCATTATAAGCAAAAGGTAGAACTTCTCTTGCGAGAGGTTCTACCTTTTTGCTTTCCAGGGGGATGGTGTAGTCAATAGCCACATCGGGGAGTTTGACCTCGATCCGCTTCACGAACGACCGCAGGAAGGATTTTTGCTCCATGATGGAGCCCCTGCTCAGAAGGGACCGGAGGTCGTCGGCATACTCCTTCACCGCCGGCGCCGAGAGGAGCTCCACTTCCTCGCTCTCCAGGTCCTCCACGAAGGAGTTTCTCTGCTTCTCCAGTTCGTCTATCCGCGCCTTCAACTCCCGTATCCGGGGGGCGAGCTCGTCAATTTCGAGCTTCCCGGTCTCCAGCGCGTCATAGAGCTTGTGAAGCCGCTCCCGCAGGTCCCCGATCTGGCAATCCACCCCTTCCAGCTTCTCCTCGGCCTCGCCTCTTGAGTGCCGGATTTCCTCGTTGGTGAGCTTCACCAGTTCCGTCAGGTTGTTTTCGGTGAGGATGTTGGCCTTGATCCGGTCGATGACGAACGACTCCAGCCGGTCCTTGTTGACGAGCCTCGCGTCGCAAACATCCTTTCCCCGCTTGCAGTAGTTCTGGCAGGCGTAATAGAAATACTTTGAGGACTTGGCCGCGCAGCCGAGCATGGCGAGGCCGCACTTGCCGCAGTAGAGGAGCCCGCTCAGGATATAGCCGCTGTTCACGGTTCGGGGGTGGGTGACCCGGGGGCTCCTTTTCCGCATCAGCTTCTGAACCCTCTCGAACGTCTCCCGGCTGACCAGGGCGTCGTGGTTGTTCTCGACGCGAATGACCTCGCTCTGGTCGTTTAGGCGGACCATCCCGTTTCTCTTGTTATTCCGGTTCCAGATCAATGTCCCCGTGTAGGTCTCGTTCTTGAGGATGCTGTAAATGGTGCTCTTGCTCCACGCCCGGCCCCGATTGGTTTTCAAGCTCTCGCCGTTGAGGACCTTCACGATGTCCTTTGCCCCCATCCCCTCCTCGCACATCTTGAATACTCGCGTGACCATCGGCCCGAAAATCTTGTCGGGGACGAGGCGGGTCTTCTCGTTCGCCCCGTCCTTGACCTTCTTCGCCTTGTATCCGATCGGGATGGTCCCCCCGCAGTGGTATCCACGCGACGCGTTCTCCTTCAAGCCCCGGAGCGTGTCCTGGGCGAGGTTGGTTGAGTAGAACTCGTCAATGACCTCGATCATCCCTTCGAGGAGCTTTCCCGCCGGCGATTCGTCCACCTGCTCATTGATGGATACAACGGAGATGCCGTGCTTCCGCAGGAGCGACTTGTAGATTATGGAATCCTCCCGATTGCGAGCGAAGCGCGAGAGCTTCCAGACCAGGATGGCGTCGAAGGATTTTTCCTTCTTCCGGGCGAGAGCGATCATCTCCTTGAAGGCGGGCCGATTGGCCGTCCGGGCGCTCTGAGCCTCGTCCACGAACTCCCGGCATACTTCCCAACCATGCTCCCCCGCATATTTGCGGAGCGCCTTGAGCTGGGCGGCGATGGACAGGTCCTTCTCGACCTGCTTCTCCGACGACACCCGCGCGTATAAGACCACTCTCATAGGAACACCCCGTTTCCGTAATTGAATTTGGTCTGATGACAAGGGAGCCACAGCAGGACCAGCATCTTCCCGGTGCTCCCGAGGGGGAGGCATTCGGCGTAATAGGACCACCGGGCCGACGATCCGAAGACCGACGCCGGGATTTCCCCCTTCATATATCGGTTCTGCTGCCAGGCGTTGAAGACTAGGTTCCCCGCTTCGATCCCCTGGCCGGGCCGTATGTATTTTGGGAAGTAGTGGGACTTGGCGAAATACTGGACCGAGAGAGGATACCTCTGCGTGTCGAAGCGGTCAGCCGGGCCTGTCGGCGTGTTGTAGGGGAAGACCATCTGGCCGGGCGCGACGATGCTCCTCTGTTTCGGCTTCCGGTTCGCCGACGATTCCACCATCACGATCCCGCAGAGCCCCGGGTGGGTGAGGGAATACCGTATCGCCGTCGCCTCGAACGAGGCGACGTAGCGCTGCCGGAGCTGTTCGATCGCCGCGACGCCGATCTCCATGCTCAACGAATCCTCGATGAAGGACCTCCTCGGCATCAGGAACTCGGAGCCGCAGCCGAATGCCTCCCGCTCCATCCGCTTGTACGCGTCGGCGTCAACGTCCTTTTCACTGCAGCAGTAGTCGTGTCCCTCGTGCCAGGGAAGGACCTCGTGGCCGCACTCGTGGAAGATGCTCAGGCGTTTCCGCTCCAGCCTCGTCTCCCCGTTGTAGTAGATGCAGCCCTTGTTGCCCCTCTTGATGAGCATGGCGCAGACGGTCCGGAGAACGTTGTGGCCGAGGTTCCCGAAGAACTCCCTGATGTGCTGGCGGGGGATTTCCTTCACCTCCAGGCCGAGGGAATCCGCGACGGTCATCTCGCAGATCGGCGGCTCCCTGAGCCCGCACTCCTTGAGCGCCTTGTCGGCGTAAAGGGCGGGGGAGTTGCCGAGGTATTGATCCCAGGAAAAATTCATTCCTTCTTCTCTTCCTCTTTTTCCTTGCCTTCGAGGAACTGGACGAAATCAATCAGCTGCTTTCTCCCGTCGCTGGAAAGTTTCTCGTATCCCCGGAAGAGATACTTCGCGGTCTTGTCGGCTTTCATGACGTCTTCCGGCGTGAGCTGGTCGGCCTTGTCCACCAGGTAATCAACCGTTGAACCCAGCGCGTCGGCCAGGCGTTTTAACGCATCCGACTTCAGCTGATTGACCTTCCCGCTTTCTATCCGGGAGATCGTGGCCTGAGTGATGAGCGAAGCCTCCGACAACTGCTTCTGATTCATGCCCTTTTTCTCCCGAAGCGCTTTGACTTTCTCCCCGAGCGACATCGTTTCCCTCCTTGCGGCGATCTCCGCAGCCCTCCTGCGCTCGCCCTGCACCTTCGCATATTCCTGTTGCATGGCCGTGAGCGCCTTGTTCTCTGCCATGATTTCGTCGAGCGTGATCCTGCGGCGGAAGATCCGCCCGAGAAGGCCGCGCCGCTGGCGGATCGAGAGGGCGGCAATCATCGTCCGCGCATAGTCGCCCTCCGCCATGCAGAAT
>CALLYX010000429.1 GCA_937858775.1 uncultured bacterium
CGCTGGACCTTCTCGAGGACCTTGAACATCGGCTGGCCCTCGATCCTGTGCGCGGCCTCGGAGAGACGCGGCGTGCTGCCCATCTGTCGTTCAGCCCTCCCGGGGACGTGGAGACCTCAGAGTTCGATCACCATATCATCATACGCCGCCACTGTCTCTTTGAATACCCCCGAGGCGGCCCTCCGCGCCTCCTCCCGCAGGAGGCGGTCGCTGTATATCCGCGCGTCGAAATGGGTCAGGGCGAGCCTCCGGGCCCCCGCCTCCAGCGCTATCCTCGCCGCCTCCTCCGGATTCAGGTGCGGCCAGGCGCTGTTGCGCTGGGAAGGGGCGTATGAGCATTCCGCTATGCAGAGGTCGGCCCCCCGCGCCAGTTCGACCGCCGCGGCGCAGTAGCCGGTGTCGGCGCAGTAGGCGATCGTCCTCCCACCCGATGAGATCCGATAGCCGAAGCAGACGGCGGAGTGCACGAGCCCCCTGCACTCGACTGAAAAAGGGAGGCGGTGCGCCCCCTCCCGCAGATCGCGCACGACCGCCGGGTAGCGCAGGCCGTCGAGGGGGACGGTGTACGGGGGGGCGACGATGGTGCGGATGGCGTCCGCGGTGCCGGGGGGGCCGTAGATGGAGAGCCCCCCTTGGAAGTCGAATTTGTTGAGGATGTGCAGGCCGGAGATATGGTCGATATGCACGTGGCTCAGCAGGATGACCACGGGGCTGGTGGGGGCGATATGCCGGTCGGCCTTGTGGATGCCGTCCCCGGCGTCCAGGATGACCGGCCCCCCGGGCGCGTCGATCAGCGTGCAGACGGTCGCCCCGGTGGCGGTGCCGTACCAGCCGTTTGTGCCGAGAAATATGGCCTTCATATGCTCGCGGGATGGTCCCGGTACCAGCGGACGGTGAGGGCCAGCCCCTTCGCCAGGGTGTGCCTGGGCCTCCAGCCGAGCACCCTTCTCGCCTTGCGGGAGGAGAGGTATTGGCGCCTGATCTCGCACCGCGCCGTGTTCAGGATTCTGAACGCGGGCGGCGCCCCGGCGGCGCGGTATACGGCGCGCGCCAGCTCCAGGACGGTGAGGGGCTTTCCCGCGCTGAGGTTGAACGCCTCCCCGGCCAGCCGCCCCCCCTGTATCCGGCTCGCGAGGAGCATGTAGCCGTCCACGATGTCGGAGACGTAGATATAGTCGCGCGTGAACCTCCCGTCGCTGCGTATCGGGAGGGGGGCGCCGGCGAGGGCGCATCGGATCGCCTCGGGGACGATCCTTTCGAGGTGGAAATCGCCGGGCCCGTAGATGTTGCCGCAGCGGGTCACGCAGACGGGGAGCCCGTAGGTGAGAAAGTAGGAGCGGCAGATGAGGTCCGCGCAGCTCTTCGACACGTCGTACGGGTAATCGCCGCGGAGGGGGAAACACTCGCGGTAGGGGAGGTTCCTGTGGCAGCCGTAGGCCTTGTCGCTCGATGCGGCCACGATCGCCGTGATGAAGGCCTTCCCCCTCGCGGCCTCGAGGAGGTTCCATGTCCCCTGGATGTTCGCCGCGAAGGCCCTCGCCGGGTTCGCGGCGCACTCACCCACGATCGCCTCGGCGGCGAGGTGGAAGATGACGGCGGGGCGGTGCCTGTCGATCGCGCCGCGCACGACGGCGGCGCGGGAGATGTCGCCCCTGATCCGTGTCATCCTCCCCCGCAGGCCGCCCAGCACCGACAGGGGCCGCGGGGCGGCCCGGTCGATGCCGACGACCCTGGCCCCGCGCTCGATCAGCCGCACGCTCAGCCAGGACCCGAGAAAGCCCTCGTGGCCGGTGACGAGGACTTTTTTGCCGCGCCAGAAGGTGGCGTCCATGCCATGGTCACTCCCAGATCTTCCACGGGGGTTTCTTGGTGTTCCAGAGCGCGTCCAGCTCCGCCTTCTCCCTGGGGGTGTCCATGCATTTCCAGAAGCCGGTGTGCCGGTAGGCGAGGAGCTGGCCGTCCCCCGCGAGCCGCTCGAGCGGCTCGCGCTCCCAGACCGTTTCGTCGCCCCGGGTTATGTAGGAGAAGACGGAGGGATCGAGGACGAAGAAGCCGGCGTTGATCCACGACGCGTCCCCGCGCGGCTTTTCCATGAAGGATCGAACCCGGCCGTTCCGCTGTATGTCCAGCACGCCGAACCTGCCGGCCGACTGGCAGACGGTGACGACGGCCCGCCTCTTTCCGCGCCGGAAGAAGTCGGCCAGGCCGCGGAGATCGATGTCGCCGATGCCGTCGCCGTACGTCATCATGAACGGCTCGCTGCCGATATAACGCCGGATCCTCCTCAGGCGGCCGCCTGTCATGGTCTCGGGGCCGGTGTCCACGAGCGTGACCTTCCACGGCGCGGAGGTGGTGGAGTGGATCTGCGTCGTGCGGTTCATGATATCGATCGTGACGTCGCTCATGTGGAGGAAGTAGTGGGAAAAATATTCCTTGATGAGGTAGCCGCGGTAGCCGAGGCAGAGGATGAACTCGCGGAAGCCGTGGGTGGAGTAGAGCATCATGATGTGCCACAGGATCGGCCTCCCCCCGATCTCCACCATCGGCTTGGGGACGGACGCGGTGTCGGCCTCCATCCGCGTCCCCCTGCCGCCGCAGAGGATCACCACCTTCATGCGTTCTTCTCCATCGCGCCACGCCGGAACAGAAGGATATCACATGCCGCGCCCCCCTGCCAAGATCGACTGGGGGCCGGCGGGCCGAATCCCGATCCTCGGATTCACGGCCGCCATCCCGCGCGGGCCCGACAAGCCCGTGGCGGGTGATGGGCGCGGAAAACTTCGCGGTTGCAACCGCCGAGGCGGTGCTCTAGAATCGACGGCGAGCGGAAGGACGGCCGCCCCTACGGGGCGGGCGCCGCGACCGGAGTGATAGAGCCCGCCGC
Organism: uncultured bacterium; assembly: GCA_937858775.1. Lineage (GTDB taxonomy): Bacteria > Auribacterota > Tritonobacteria > UBA1439 > UBA1439 > UBA1439. The sequence continues at coordinate 2,885 of CALLYX010000429.1, forward strand.
CCCTGTCGATCGTATGCGGCCCGCTCGATCCCGCCATGCGATGGCGCGCCCGGCGCGGGGGGATGAGAACGGAGGCGGCGCATGATCCGCCCCGGTCCGTGTTCCATCAGCCGCAGGCCGTTTGCCGCCCCTTGCGGCGGGCGCTCCTCGGCGCCGCCGGACGGGGCGCCCCGCGTCTCATGGCGCCGCCGTGCCGCCCGGCGGAAGGCGCCCGGCCCGGCCGCCGCCCTCCCCGCCGCCTTCGAGGCGCGGCGATTCCTCCACGTCCGCGCTAAACGCCTGGGTGTGGATCCCTCGGCGCTTCTCTTCTCGCGGCTCTGGAGAAGCCGGAGCGGCGCGCACGTCAGGTTCCAGCAGGTCCTGGGCGCCGTCCCCGTCATCGGCGCGATGCTGGATGTCCATCTCGATCCGTCGGGGTCTGTCTCCGTGGTGACGGGGGCGTTCCACCGGGGGCTGCGGGCGTCCCTAGTGGGCGCGCGGGGGGCGCGCATCGGCAAGCGCGAGGCGGCTGCGGCCGCGCGGAGGGACCTGGGGCGCGGGGCGCGGCTGCGCGCGCAGGAGAAGTGCGGCGAGCTTCTCCTCGTGGAGCGCGGGCGCCCGCGCTCGGTCTACAAGGTCGTCCTTCCCGCGTCGCGGCCGCTCGGGAACTGGGTGTATCTGATCGATTCGCGGACGGGGGGGATCGTCCGGTCCTACAACACGATGCGGTTCGCGCGGGGGAGGGTCTACCCCAGGAGTCCCGTCGAGGACCCCTCGCCGCGCGTCGTCGATCTCGATCGGCTCCGCGAGCCGTTCGCGCTTCGCGGGGAGCACGTCGCCGTGATAAACGACGACCGGCCCGAGGCGCTGGAGATGGACGGGGAGTTCCTCTACGCGCCGCGCGATACGCATTTCGACGAGGTCATGGCCTACTACCACCTCGACCGGGCCGCCGAGTTCTTCAAGCGGCTCGATCCGTCGCTCGGCGCCGCCTTTTCGGGGCGGGGTGCGATCTCGGCGCACGTGCATGCCGGCGAGCGCATGGAGAACGCCTGGTACGACCCGGCCACGCTCGGGATATATTTCGGGGACGGCGGCGGCCCAGACGGCTTGAACGATCTCGCCAAGGAGGCCGCGGTTATCTGCCACGAATACGCGCACGCCGTCCTCGACCGCGTCAACCCGTTCCTGAAGGGCCCCGAGGCGGACGCCCTGCACGAGGGATACGCCGATTACTTCGGCTGCTCCATCACCGGCGATCCGCTGATCGGGGAGTGGGTGGTCGCCGGGCGGGGGGAGCGGTGCCTGCGGGACCTGTGCAACTCTCTCCGCTACCCGCGGGATCTCACGGGGGAGGCGCACCGCGACGGCGCCATGTGGGCGGGGGCGTGCTGGGACCTGCGCCGGGCGCTCGGCGCGGAGACGGCGGATCTCCTCGTTTACGAAAGCGGGCATTTTCTCCCCGAGTTCGCGCGGTTCGACGACGCGGCGCTGGGGATCGCGCAGGCCGATGCGTCCGTCTTCGGGGGGCGCAACGCGCGCCTCATCGCGGAGGCGCTCGGGGAAAGGGGGTTCGGCGCCGCCGGGAGGAGGAGGCCATGCTTCTCGCAACGGTTCTCGTGACATTCGCCATCGCCGCAGCGCAGCCCACCGCCGGCGAGCGCGACCTCGCGACCCAGTTCCCGGCCGAGGTGGTGGATTGCGTCGTGGCGGCCCGGCTAGACCTCTCCCGGGCGGAGGAGACGCTCAAGGGGCTTTTCCAGCGCCTCCCCGCGCCCCCGCCCCGCCCCCTCCACCTCCTCCCCACCCCCCGCCACGGCCGCGCGCGCCTCGTCTTCGGCCTCGGGACGCATGATCACCATCAGCTCGTAGCTGTTCAGGGTTCACCTCCTTCGGACTTGGCGGCCCCGGCCTCTCTGCCGGAGCAGGGGTGGTATGTCGCGGCGCACCATGCGATACGCCGGCTCGGCTGACTGTGGCAGCCGAGCGCACGCTTCGGCCCCAGGCCGGAAGCGGAGAACGAAGTATACACTCTGAAAGCGTCACATGCGCGGCGACCCGTGAGTGCCCTGTTCAGCCCCGGAGGGAGCCGGACCGGCATTCGCAGCCGGAGAAGTCGGAGCGCCAAAGGGAGTCGCGGTCACCTGCGGAGCAGCGTGAGTGGCGGCCCACTCAGCCCTCCGTTGCTGACGGCGCCGCATAATCGCCCGCACAACCACGTATACCACCCACGCAATAAGCGCAAGCAACACAAGCACCGGTAGCGCGCCTCCCAAGAAAACGATCAACTCGTTCACGGTCCCCACAAGGGCACGGGCCGCCTCACGCAGTGCCTCAATGAAGCCCCAACCACCCGTCGTGGCCACCACCATGCCTGTTTCATACAGGCTGACGGTAAGCGTGGCATAACTGGAATGCTCGTCCAGATAGTTCAGGCGACCCTTGATCTGCTCGATCTCCCCCTGCACCGAGGAAAGAACGTCACGGACACGTAGAGTGTCTTCCACCGTCGTGGCCTGCCGCAGCGCCCTCTCGCATGCCCACGCGCCCGGCTGGCGGCGTGCGGGTGCCCGGCAGGTTGCTTTTGAAACGTTCGGGCGATGCGGCCAGTCCGTAAAAGTGACCCCCGGGATGGGATGTGTAGTGCTCTATCGTCAGCGGTGTGGACAGTTCGCTGTATTCGACCAAATCCGTGAGACCGGGGATGGCGGTCTCGGCGAGTTTCAGAAGGCCGTCGCCGATGCGTTGCTTCAGTGCAGAATAGTCCGCGCCCCGATTGCCCATAGGTTGATCACGCCATGCGGCAAAGGCGCTTTCATCGGCAAAGCTGATGATCTCGGCCGTATGAAAACGCGTCTCGCCCGATTTCAGGGACGGAAAAGACACATACACCATGCGGGGTTGGCCCTGGAACAGGCGCTGGCTGCCAACGTCCGTTTGGTCGTGGTTGGTATCGGTGAATATCCAGTAGTTTTCGCCCTTCACGCCAATCGATGCGGCCGTGGTTTTGAGGCGCAGGTAGAGGGTGACCGCCGAGGTGCCCGTTCCCAGGCGTTCCATCAGCGCGCGGATCGGTGCGGTTTTGGCTCCGATGGGGCCGTCGGTGGGTAGCAGGCGGGTGTAAGTGAGTGGGGCTCCCACGTTCGAAATCACCACGGG
>CALLYX010000430.1 GCA_937858775.1 uncultured bacterium
GTCCCTTTCCACGACACCGGCAGTGCGAGGAACAACGTGTCGAGCCGCGCGTCGTCGAACCCCTCGCCGATGTATCTGCCTGTGGCGACGAGGACCCTCTCCTCGCCGTCCGGGATTCTCGCCAGCCGGGCGAGCACCTCGCGGCGCTCCTTGGGCTTCATCCCCCCGTGGAGCACGACCGGATCGTGTGCGGAGGCGCGTAGTTTTCCCGCAAAGTATTCCAGATGGTCCCGCCTCTCGGTAAGAATGATCGGAGAGCGCTTCTCCCGCAGTACTTGCACGACATCGTCCATGATGAATCCGTTGCGTCGTTGGTCTGCGGCGAGCAAACCATAGATCCCCTGTATGCCCGCCCCCTCGGGGATGGCCGCATCACCGAATCCGGTCTCCCGCACGATCAGCCTGTGCCGGTATGGCCGATGCGCCGCAGGCCCTTTCGGATCGACGGCAAAACGGACCGGCCCGAACTGCATCTGGATGATGGGATGGTGTCCGTCGCGGCGATGAGGAGTCGCCGTCAGGCCCACGATATAACGCGCCTTCACTTCGGCTATCACGCGTTCGAAGCTGAAGGCCGGCGCGTGGTGCACCTCGTCCTCGATCACCTGCCCGTAGCCAGCAACGACATCGTTGACCTCGCCTCTTCGCACGAGGCTTTGGACCATCGCCACATCGAGCACGCCGTTCGGCTTCCATTTCCCCGCGCCGATCTGGCCGATCTCCTTCCTGTCGATGTCGAGGAACGCCGAGAGACGGGCGATCCACTGCTCGAGGAGCGGCTTCCGATGCACGAGGATGAGCGTGCTCCTCTTGCGCGCGGCGACGAGGTACGCGCCCATTACGGTCTTCCCGAGGCCGGGAGGTGCCACGAGAACGCCCGTGTCATCGGCGAGGAGCGCCCGCACCGCTTCTTCCTGGATCGGTGTGAGCGTGCCCCGGAAGTACACGTCCAGCGCCGCGCCCTCCGAACGCTTATCCTCCGTGGCGAGGTTCGAACCGTTAGCGCGCAGGAGAGCCTCCGCCTCATCGCGACACCCTCGTGGAAGGGCGATATGTTCCGGATACTCCTCGGCGCACGCTATCACGCGGGGCACAAGGGCCGTCGATAGCCTCAAACGCTGTTTCTTGTAGAATTCGGGATTCTGGAACGCGGCCAGACGTTTAAGCTGATTCAGGACCGGGGACGGCAGTCCCTTCTTCTCGACGAACAGGCGCTGGCAGAGCGTCGCGCGTACCATCGGCGGCAGCGGCTCGCGCACCGCGATTTTCCTGGGACGTCCGGACAGCGGCCGATCCCACGGGGTCGAGGCGTCGTCATCCGTCTCGCCCACACGCACCCCGATCACCTGCCCGCGCCGGTCCGCTTCGTCGGCGAGGCGCACAACCGTGGCTGCCGGTACGCGTGCGATGCTGGCGAGGCATCCCCACTGGTCTGCCCACGGTTTGAACTCCGCGTCGACGAAGACCGTATTGCCCGCGGCTCGCGCCGCACGCTGCAGAGGCAGCGCGATCAGGTTGCCGAATCCCCCCTTCGGCATCGTATCCTGATTGGGGAAGAGGCGGTCATACGACCCCATCGAGAGCTCGTGCCGGCGCGCCATCGTCTCGGTGATGAGGAAGCAGCCGAGCTTCCGCGCCGAGGCCGCCGGCACCGGCGAGTCGAAGAAGATCCACGCGTGGGCACCGCTGCCGGAGCGCGATCTTTCGACGGTTATCGGGATACCGCGTCTCCGGCACGTCTCCGCGAAGGCCGCGACATCCTCGCGCCAGGATGCATCGTCGAAATCGGCGGCGAGAAACCGACAGGTCTCGTCGGGCAGCATCGGGTAGACGCCTATGACGTGCTCGCCCCTGAGATGCCGGGCGACAGCCGCATCGTCGACCGGCAGAAAGGCCTGGTGAGGACATTCACCGCACGTCGAGCGGCGTCCACCGCCCGGCCTTCTCTTCTTCGCGCAGAGGCCCTCCTCCCATTCATTGGCGCAGGCGGGCGAATACCCGGATTTGCCCGTCCTCGGGTTCTCCCATCGTCGAGGGAAGACGTCTTCCCGCCCGCGGAACAGAGACCTGAACAACGCGATCTTCTCCGCATTGGTGGAGGGCGCCTTCGCAGAGGCGACGGGAGGGGCTTCAGCCAAGGCGTGCGGATCTTCGGGATGGGCACTTAACTCGGCGTGCAATTCCGCAAGGCGGGCACTGGCGTCGTCGACCTGTTGGCGCAGCGCCGCGAGTCTCGCATTCTCACGCTCGATCTCGCCGGCAACATCCGAGCGGGTTCGCTTATAGTCCATTGATCCGGCGCTCAAGATCGGCCAGCCCTTCCACGATCTCGTCCCACGTCGGCGGCTCACCGAAGATCATCACCTTCATCCGCTCGTAGTCCCGCCGCAGGGCCGGCGCGCGATCCCGCGAGGGAAGGAGGCGAAATCCGCCCGGCCGGGCGGTCGCGTAATGCGCCCACGCGGAGCGGAAGAAGACTGTCTTGTGCTCGATGACGCGCTCCAGCAGGTCAAGCCGCTTCAGCGCATCATCCACAACATCGGTCTTCGACAGCTGGAAGAGGTCGAAATAGTGTCTCGATACCTGCTCCCTCCCTGATCCGGGAGTGGTGCGATGGGACTCGGCGTGCAGGAGCGTGGCCTTCTCCCAGAAGGTCCGCGCCGCCTCGAGCGTGTTCACCTCGCAGGACCCTGTCTTGAACATCCGGGGGCATAGCTCCGCGGCATACGGAGCGATGGTGCGGATTCTCGAAGGCCAGGAATCCGACCGGGCACCCAATTCCAGGCATACGGCGGGCGGAACATAGGCCGGCAGTGCTATCCCCTGGGCTGCCAGAGCCGGCGGGTAGCGGAAGGTCACTGCCTGCGGATCCTCGGGGTCGACTTCAATGTGCCATCCGCCGGCCCTGTGCATCGGAGGTCCGAGTATCGCCTCGAAATCCCTGAGAAGCGCCGGAACGAGTCTTTCACGGATGACCGTCTCGCATTCGACCTGCAACTCATCGAGCAACGTCCGTTGCCTCTTGCCGCTGGGCGCTTTCTCCGGATCACGCGCGGCATCGAACCCGAGCTCCCGGCGGTCGAACGAGAGATCCACGTCTTCGGAAAAGCGATCGATGAGGCGGAACGCCTTTGAGAGAGAGGTGCCGCCCTTGAAGATCAGATGGAGGGGGAGATCGACGAACGTGAAGATGCGCCGCAGCGCCCAGCACACCCAGAAGTCCTTCTCCATAATCGCCGCGGGAATTCCCTGGCGCTTGTCCGTGGCGGCGATGAAGACATCCGCACGTTCTCCAGGGGTGGCGCGGGCAAGTCCGTCCATAGCTATGTGTCCCCCGTGTCTTCCACGATCCGACGGAGAATCGGCCGCATCCAGCCGACGGCGTGGGTGATGTCTCTCCCAAGGGTCTTCTTGTCCTTGCCGGAGAGCGTTCTGGACAGCTTCCGGACCACTGAATCGGTCACTCCCTCCTGTCCCAGGTAGCGCAATGCTTGAAAGACGATGGCGCTGGTTCTTCCGCTTACGGCCATCGTCCTCGGGGCCGCGTAGCGAAAATGAAGTGTCTGAGCGCCGATGCGGATCTTGCGGGGCGGTCCATCGGTCAGGTAGATCAACTGGGCGGGAACCTGCGTCGAGAGGCCCAACGCATTGGCGGCCAGAGCCCCGGAGGAGACAACGCGGCTATCCGTCTTCCTGGCGACAGCCCTGGCTACGGCGTCGGGCAAAGGATTCAGAATCCCGCCGAGTCTCGGGTTGATTCGGGGGTAGTGGTAGAGCCCGGGGGCAAGCCGACGTATCACCCCCTGCCTGGTCAGTCTGGACAGGACTTGATCCAGGGCGGAACGGCTGCCCATATCGCGGAAATCGGCACGGTTGAATACGTGCCCTCTCCCAAACCCTCGGAGTCTGGCAATCAGCCTGTTCTTCAGATGATGAGGTTTGCTCATAGCAGTTGTGTGTCACTATCTCACAGACAGCATAATGCACTATCCGTCAAGAAACAAAGCAAATTCCTATATGTTTTTCTGACAGTATATGCCGGTCAAACGCCTCTATCAAGAAGGATTTTAGCAATCCCTTGCAGACATAGCGTCAGTAGTACCTCAAACCGTCCGCCGCACCTTCTTTCCCTCCCCGTCCCCCTTGTCTGCCCCTCATCCCCCACATAGGCATATTTTCCGGTGTCCATCTTTTACCGTTTTGAAGGATATCCGCAATACGTCGATAATTGTCAACGCCCTGGGATATCCGTCATCCCCGCCGGAATAATCGGGGGAGGCCTGAGTGGCCTCCCCCGAATTATTGTGTGGTAACAGGGAACCCGCTTGCGGGTGAGCTTGTCCTGAGCGAGCGCAGCGAGTCGAAGGGAGCCCCGTCGTCCCCGCCAGTTATTTCCAGGGGGAGGTCCTATTGCTGTTTAGCTACTCCCCCTGTTTTGCCACGCCTCATCTAATCAAGATGGAATTCGGCGTGTCTTTCCACCAGTCGATCATTTTCAAGCAGGATCACACGGCATCGGTAATTGGTGTCTCCCGGGCTTCTACTCCACCGCATACCTACGGATTCGCCACGATTCTGCCAAACCTGCAATGGTTCTCCGAGGATAGCGCGGACATCGGCCTCTGTCATACCGATCCGAATGGAACGCCATTTGGTGTCGGTATAACCGGCGGCATATTCCGTGTCCTCCTTCAGGAGCAGGCCGAAGATCAGACCATCCAAGCCGTCGATCAGCAGCAAGTGGAAACCGCACAGGGCGCTGGCAATCAGGGCTGCCGAAACGGCGAACCATTTCATCCTCTCCTTCATCGGTGTCCGAACCCGCCGCTTCTCAACGCACGTGTGCCAAGACCCACTGATGGAACCTCGAGGCGGCCTTGACGATCTCCTCCGCCTCGCTGCTCCGGATGGCACGGCTCTCGTACTGAATCGCGTGTTTCCTGCCGATGATCCTCGACAGTGGCACAGCCTTCTCCCCCGCCTCGGGCAGGGTTATCGAGCCGACGAGCACGCATACGTCCCTATGGTCCTGCGACGTGGAGCGCACCCCTTTCTCGCGCACGCAGATGGCATCGGCGGATGATATCGCGCACTGCAGCGCGAGTGTCCCGGCGGCATTGAAGTTGCCTGCCTGGAGCGCCGCGACCATCTGCGCGTGGTTGTCCGCGGCCTTCCTCAGATAATCAGTTGCCGCGGACGCGTCCTCCCGCCTGATCCTGTGTTTCTCGGCGCTCATCCGGTCCCGCAGCCTCCCGGATCCCTCCCGTGCACGACGAGATACGAGTCCATCATCGTCGATACCGGGGGAAGGCGTTTCGCCATCCGCTTCCCGAACTCGCCGAATGTCCGCACATACGGGTCGAGGTGCATTCCGAAATAGGCGAGGAACCCAGGGCCTATCTCGTCGCGCAGGCACCGTTCGACCCGCGCCTTCGATCGCCCGTCCCGGACGATCGCCGCGACGTCGCAGTCGCTCCCCTCGCGCACAGGGCCGCGCACGACGCTCCCGTAGAGCATCAGCGACTCCACGGCCGCGAGGATGCCACGCTCCCTGAGCGCCTCGACGAGGTAGCGCGCCACGTCGTCCGTCAGCGCCGCCGCCTTGCGGAACGCGGGCGCGAGGATCTCCTTCACCGTGCGGTGGGCGTGGTTCAGCCGGTAGATATGCTGCCGCCCGATGATCTGCCGCTCCACGATGCGCTCGTCCAGGAGGTCCTTCAACGCCGCGTGCGCCGCGGGGGCGCTGAGCCCCACGCGCCGCGCCACCTCCCTCCCCGACGCCATATAGTCTTCGGTCCGGGACGTGAAGTGGCGCAGGATCCTCACCTTCGCCCTCGTGTCGAGGATGCCGTCCAGCATGTCATTCATAGCACACCAATGTATATTCAGACTTACAGGTGTAAAGTGTGCCTGACATCTCGGACGCCGTCAATCCCCTTCGCAGAGCAACGGGTCGATCACGGCATACACCTCACCCCCCTACTAGGCATATCCCCCGGTGCCCGTCCCGGACCGTGCGGAAGG
>CALLYX010000431.1 GCA_937858775.1 uncultured bacterium
CGATCCCCTCGAGCGACTCCATGAGCGGCAGGATCGGCTTCAGAATAGGATGCGAGCCCGAGATCTGGTCCGAGATGCACGAGTCCATGTCATAGACGTACGGCGGGCCTCCCATCCAGCGGCAGAGCATCGCGATGAACACGGACTCCTCGCCGGCCTGCACGAGATCGTACCGCTCCTTCCGCAGGCGCCGGACAGTCGAGAAGAGGAGCGCCACGTCGCATGCGACTTTCTTCAGAGAGAATCCCGGGTGCATGCCGCGCGTCCACGGGATGCGAGGGATGCGGAACACCCGCACATCGGGGATATTCACGGGCGCCCCTTCATGGAAGGCGAGAATGTCAACGCGCCATCCATTGCGGGAACACGCCTCGGCGAAGCGCTTTACGGCGATCGGGGTTCCACGGAGCTGGTAAAACGGCTGCGGGGCGAGAAGCAGCACCTTCATTTTCGTTCCCACAGACAATTTATTGCGTTCAAATACCGCGCGGTATGGTATTATTTGAATACAAATACGCCATGGACACAAGCGAAAAAAAGCGTAGGCCTGGAAGGCCCCCGAAGTTCAAGGAAGCACGCCGTCCCGTGACGATGACCCTGCCGGTGCGCGTGCTGGGCATCCTTGCGTCCATCGATCCCGACCGGGCCCGGGCGATCGTGAAGCTCGCCGATGAGGCCGGGAGGAGCGCCGCCGCGCGCAAACCCGTCGAAATCGTCGAGGTGGCGCCCCGCCGCGGCCTCATCGTCGTGTCGGAGAGCGCCGCGCTGCGTAAGATAGAGGGGCTTCGCCTGGTCGAGATCGCCCCCTCGCGCTTTTTGATAACGGTGAAGGCGGGTCTCAGCGTGGAATCTATCGAGGTGCAGCTCCATGACCTGATAGAGGAAAACGCGGCCGGCCCCGAGGAAACCGCCCTTCTGAAGGAGCTGCTTTTCCAGATCCGCCACCAGAGGCGGAGCAAGGCCGTCTCCAAGGAGGAGCTTCTCATCATCAGCGTCTGAGATGATCGCCGCCCCCCCCCGCGGAGGTTATCGCGTTGCCGGATCTTCGCCTTGCGCCGCGACGAGCGGAAATGCGCCAGGCGGGCCGGCGGACGGATGGGGCTGGTGGGCGATGCAGGACTTGAACCTGCGACCTCTTGGGTGTGATCCAAGCGCTCTAGCCGGCTGAGCTAATCGCCCGCCCGTGAGGTTCGAACGATCCTAATAATATCCGAACCACCCTCCGCTGTAAATCCCCTTTCGCGCGCCGCAAGCGGAAGCCCTCATGGCGCGACCCGTCCGATGGTGCATGGGGCGGCGCGGCGGATGGCATGCGGCGGCGGGTGGCCTCAAGGCGCGATACGGCCCGTCGAACGGGCCGCCGGCGTCACCGCCTGATCGGCGGCTTCACCGGAAAGACGGGATCCTTCCCCTGGCGCTTCCCGTCCGGCGTCATCCCCTCGCGCGTCAGTTCGTCCCAGAGCGCCTCCGCCGCGATGCGGTGGGCTATTTCGCTCGGGTGGGGGTCCCTCAGCGGGTCCACCACGAGCCGGACATGGTCCATCCCCTTGTAGAGGGGGAAGAGATCGACGTACCGGAGGCCCGCGTCTTCGCAGGTCCGCCGCATCTTCGCCTCGATGTCGGCGAACGGATAGTCGTCCCCTATTCCGTACGAGAAGAGGGGAAAGAGGAGAACCATGGCCGGGATACGGCGCGAGCGGGAAAAAGCCCCGAGGTCGCGGAGCGCCTGCCGCGCCTTCAGCCATCCGTCGTACCGGTCGCTGTACAACCTGTGGAAGTAGTGCTTGTGCCCGCGGGCCGTCCGGGCGTTGAACGTCCGCCGGAGGATCAGGCGGCAGAGCGCAGAGCGGTCGTAGAGGAAAGAGGGGACGGCCCCTTTCGGCTTCTCGAAGGCGATGTAGCGGCATTTCTTCCGGAGGCGGTTCAAGTATCCGCGCCCGGCGCCATGCCAATCCTCCGGGTCGTTCATGCAGTGGCCGAGGATCACGAGATCGGGTTTGAGCCGGTCGGCCTCCCGCATGATGAGCCGCACCTCCTCGGGCGTCGACCTCCCGCCCCTGCTCATGTTGATTACCTGGTAGATGGCGCCCTTGTCGCGCCCGAAGCTGTTGAGGTAGAACTCGAGCTTCTTCGGATAGCCGTCCTCGAAAGCGACCTCCTCGGCGGCGGAGAAGGAGTCCCCGGCCACCAGTATCCGGAAGACTATTTTGCCTTTCTTGACCGGGTATTCGTAGTCGTGGTAGCCGAACGAGTTGAGCGGCATCTTGGAGGCCCTGAAAAAGGGGAGTTCGGTGCGCGGCTGTTTCCTTTCAGGGATGAAGCGCGCCGCCAGCTCCGCGGCGCAGACGGCGAAAGCGACGCCGATGCCGAGGGCGGCGAGCCTGGCGGTCGCTCTCCTTCGCCCGGGTTGCGGCCGCGTATTCATTCCGGGTCCGGCCTCGATGAACGGACGGCAGGCCGGAAAGATCGCCGGCGCGCTGCTATTGTGGGTTTTGGATGGGTGTCCATATCCGGCAGCGAATAATAGCGTAGTAATAATGTCATATTCGGCATAATAACATCAAAAATGCCTGAGTTCTTCAAGGGCAAAATTAATTTGCGCCCGAACATGATTCCAGCGGGGCAATCGCGCGGGGTGACGCGCGTTTATGGGGGCGCCGCGGCGCGACCGATCTCGAACCGCCCCCGCGGGAGCGGGGCGGTGGATACGCCCGTATTCCCGCTTCCTCGATCCGGCCCGTTTCGCTATACTGTCATAAAGGGGACACCCAATGCATAAGATCCAGCGCGACATCGCGAGACTGCTGAAGATCCAGGAGAAGGAGCGCGAGCTTCTCAGGTTGGATGAACGGAGGGCGGCGCTCCCGAAGGAGTTGGAGGGCGCGAGGGCGGCGGTCCGGGGGGCGGAGGAGGATGTGCGCCGGATCAGGGAAGAACTCAAGGCACTCCATCTGAAGAAGAAGGATTTCGAGCTCGAGTCAGGGGAGAAGAACGAGGCGATCGCCAGGTACCAGAAGCAACAGTTCGAGGTCAAGACCAACGTCGAGTACCAGGCGCTCCAGAAGGAGATCGTCAACCGCCGGGTGGAGAACTCGAGGATCGAGGATCGGATTCTCGATCTCATGCTGGAAATCGAGGCGCACGAGGGGCGCGTGCGCGAGGGCGAGGGCGTGGTCAAGGCGAAGGGAGCCGAGCTCGCGGAGGAGGAGAAGAGGGTGGAGGCGGAGCTGGCTCGGATCGCGGCCCGGGGCGCGGCTGTCGCCGCGGAGCGCGACGCCCTCCTGCCGGCGGTCGACGAAGCGGTGCTTCGCCGATACCAGAGAATATTCAAGAACAAGCGCGGCACGGCGGTGGTTCCGCTCACGGATTACATCTGCGGCGGGTGCCACATGCAGCTCCCGCAGCAGATAACGCATCTCGTCCGCAAGGGCGACGAACTCGTGATTTGCGAGAACTGCTCGCGGATACTCTACTGGCCGGAGGGGTTGATGGAGAAGGAGCCGGCCCCGGGGGGCGGGGAAAAGGGAGAGGCGGATATGGCGGCGCGGGTGCCGGCCGCCGCGCCGGACGGGGATCATCGCAGCCCTGCCGCGGTCCCGGAAGGCACGGCCCCCGGGCGCGCGGCGTAGGGGACGCGGCGGCGGCATGGCCGCCGCGATTCGCGGAGGCGCCCTTTCCTCCCCGACAGGCGGGGATGGCCGTCCGTGTTGATTTCAGATCCTATTCCACGTACTGATCTTTCCCATATATGTCAGGGCGGGCCGGGCGGCCGCGTCCCGTTTTGGCGGGATGAGGAAAGTCCGGACACCACAGGGCGGCGCACCCGGATAACGTCCGGGCGGCCCCGGCTTCACGGCCGGGGCAAGGAACAGTGCCACAGAGACGCCCGGCCATCGGGCTGGGCGCCCCGCCTTCACGGCGGGGCGAGTCCTCCGGCAACGGAGGGGTGAAACGAGGCAAACTCTGCGCGGTGCAAGGCCAAATAGGGGGCGAGGAGCTGCCCGCTCCGATCCCGCAAGGGGACAGCCCCGGGTAGGCCGCTTGAGCCGCGGAGCAATCCGCGGCCCAGAGGAATGGCCGCCGTCCGGGGCGGGCGTAGCGGCGAATTCCATACGCCGGCCCACGGATACAGAATCCGGCTTACAGGCCCGCCCTGACATTGTTTTCCCCCCGTGTATTGCGCCGCTCCAAAAATTGGAGCATCACGAAAGTGTTAGTATTCCCTCCCGAATGCCCCCACTTTAGTTTAGAGGTTCTCTTCCGTGATCTCGCTGGTGACCGCATTGAGCTTCCGGATCTTCTCCTGCAGCCGCTCGGCCTTGTGATCCCTCTGACCTGCCCCCCGAACACTGTGCCAGTTGCAATTGGAGTGGAGCGTCGGTAGAACGGCACGGGAAGGGGGTGTGGGATGAGGGGGAAGAGGTCGAGCGCGGAGAAGATCATCGGCATCTTGAAGGAGGCCGAGGCGGGGATAAGCGTCCAGGAGCTGTGCCGGAAGCACGGCATGAGCGACGGGACGTTCTACAACTGGAAGGCGATCGCGTACGTGATCAGGCGTTTTGGGCTGAGCGTGAGAAGGGCCTGCGGGGTCGTCGGGTTCTCGAGAACGAGTTACAGGCACACGGCGCAGGCATCAGGGGCAGGACTCCACCATGCACTGAGGGCCGGGCATCAGATCGGATGCCAGGGCCTGGCCCCGGTGTTCCATCCCGAAGTTTCAGAGCCGGCCGGCAACGGATCGGCGGATCATCCTCGCCCCAGGTAGATCTTCTCGAGATCGTCGATGAGGGCGTGAAATCTCTCGTGCGTTCCCGCACCGATCTTGTCGCTCTCGATCTTCTCGAACTCCAGGAACAGCTTTTCCTGCTCCTCTTCCGTGATCCGATCGTCCGCCATGACGTAAAGGATGTTGTTCTCCTTGTCGATATGTTGGTCCAGGAGATTCCTGTAAGCCATGGCGGCGACGGCGAAGCCCGCAAGGGCATCCCGTCCGCCCTCCCTGTCGGCGGAGAGGGCTTCGGCCATCGACCGAACATGCCCCCGTCCCGTCTCATGCTCGCTCAGCATGACGCCGATCGGTCCGCCTTCCCGCGGAATGCCGGCCGCCTCCAGCGCCGGGAATAAGACATCCTCCTCCTTGGCGTGGTGGCATTTGTCCACAAAGACCTTCAGGAACTCGACTATCTGGCCCAGGTGTTCGCGATTCGCGCCTTTCCCGCCCTTTATATCGGCGCTTATCCTGTCCAGGACGTTTAGAATGATCCTGATGCCGTCGTGCTCCGCCTTCAACTGCTCGGTGGCTTTCATCCTCATGCCTCCCTTCCAAAAAAGATCCGTCGATGAAGACAATGTATCAGCGCGCCCGGGTCGCCGGGCCGCCGTCCCTTCGCGCCGTAACACCAGTGTAGCCGTATTACATCGGTGTTCGCAACCCGAATAATCAGCGGCAAGACAGGGGGGAATCCGAACTGAAGTGCGGGCTTTGGGGTTGGTGCCCTTCCCCCGCCCCCATGTGGCGGGGGGATGAAGGAGGGAGCGGCGTGGCACGCGGTTTTCGGATTTCGCGGCCGGCTTCCGGGGGCCTGTTGCGGAGGCCGCCGGCAGGATGAAGGGCCGCGGCGGTGCGGCGCCTTCGCGCCTGTTTGCGAAAGGGATGGACGAGCCGTTGGATCACGGCCTCGGGCCTTTCAAGGCCTGTCCGGGCCATGGGGGATCGGCGTGGGTGTGCGCCCCGGGCGCAGGCCGGGGGCCGCCGCGGTTCCCTCCGTCCCCGCCGGGCGGGCGACCGGGGCCCCGCGGTTGGAGGCGAGGACCCGCCCGCCCATCCTCCCGATGATCGCGACCGGCGTCCGCGCCGACTCGGCGAGGTAACGCGCGTCGCGCCTGTTCATCAAGGCGAGCACGTGCCTGTCCGAGTTCCACGCGACCAGGAAGCGGTCGAACTCCATGAAGAGGTCAGGTTCGCCCGGCCCGCCGACCCCGAAGAAGAAATCGAGCGTCTGCGGGGCGTCCACCATCACGAACGGGCGGCGGGTGTAGAAGGCGAGGGAGGGGGTGTAGAGGTAGCTGGCGAGGAGGGTGTCCGGGCCGAGGTGTCTGCGTGCGATGAGCGCGAGCCGACGGCATGAGCGGCTCCCCATGAATACGCGCGGGATCAGCCGGGACCCGATGATGTCCGTGCAGTAGACAGTCAGGAGGAGGGCGCAGAAGAATCCCGCAGCGTTCCCGCGCCGGATGCGCATCCACGAGAGGACGCCGCCCGCAAAGACGAGGGCGCCCATGGCGATGAAGCCGGGGTGGCTCAGGCCGCGGATGGGATAGATGGAGGGGTAGAAGCAGCCGAAGATCCCCGCCAGGCAGAGGATCGCCGCAGCGGCGTGGGCCTGCCACATCCATGAGCGCGACACGCCGTCGAATAGGCGCGAGAACGCGGCGCCCATGAGGATGGAGACCGGGGGGAGGAGCGGGATGATATACGTGACGAGCGCCGACCTCGACAGGGAGAAGAAGACGAAGATGACCGCGGCCCATATGCAGAGAAAGAGGTGGATCCGTTCCCCGCGGCCCCTGCGCTCCCTCCAGATCTGCCGCGCGGCGGCCGGAAGAAAGAGCGACCACGGGAAGAGCATCAGTAGGGCGATCGGGAAGAAGAAACCGAACGGCTCCTCGCGGTGGTGCAGCGGGGTGAAGAATCGCCCGATATGTTCGCGGATGAAGAAGAAGCGCGCGAACTCCGGGTTCCTCAGCGAAACCAGGACGAACCAGGGCGCCGCGATGAGGATGAAAAGCGGGAGGCCTGTCCCCCAGCGCATCCCGGAGAGGAGGCGGGGCCTCCGGGCTATGAGCGCGTGGGCGGAGACGGCTGCGACCGGCAGGAGGACGCCGACGGGGCCCTTCGCGAGGGCGGCGAACGCCAGGGACGCCCAGGAGAGATATGGGAGCGCCCCCGGGCCGTCTTCCGACACGTAGGCGACTATCCGGCACGAGAGGGCGGCCGTCATGAAGAGCGCGAGCGGCATGTCCACGATGCAGAGCCGCGTGCATATGAAAAACCCGGCTGAGGTCCCGAGCACGAAGGCGGAGAGCACGCCGACCCTCCTGCCGAACAGCCGGCGCCCGGTCCAGTAGACGAGCAGGAGCGTCAGGAGGCCGCAAAGCGCCGAGGGGAGCCGCGCGGCGAACTCGCCCTCGCCCAGGAGCGCCATCGAGGCGGCGTTCATCCAGTAGATGAGCGGCGGCTTGTACAGGAACTTCGCACCGCAGAGGCGGGGGGTGATGAAATCGCGGCCCTCGAGCATCTCCCGCGGGATCTCCGCGTACCGCCCCTCGTCGGGGTCCATGAGGGGGAAGGTGCCGAGGAATACGGTGAAGGAAAAACCGAAGGCCAGGGCGAGAACGCACAGGTCCGTCCACCAGCCCCCGTCTCTTTTCGCGGCGAAGCGGCAGAGCGATTCCACGTGGTCCCCCTCAAGGGCGCCGCGCCCATTCTCTCATCCGCCAAGGGGCGGACGCCACGACTGTTTTGCCGCGGCGCGGCAGCCCCCCCTGGAATCGCCAAGAGACGTGTGCGGCCCATTGCGTCTCGGGCGAGCGGAGCGCCCTCTCTTCGGACGCGCGATCCGTTCCGCCGATCGAGCCGCCCGCCCGATATGGCCTCCATAAAACGGCCCGAAACGGCGGATAAGGGACGCGGGCTTTCCCCCCGCCGGGTTGCGCGCGCGGATCACGCGCGCATCCGCCGCCCGGGGCGCTATTCATCGCGCCCTTCGCGCGAGCGGATTTCATCGGGGGCGTCCGATATCCCCGCGAGGGATATCTAGGAGCGCGAGTTGACCCGGGCCGCGCGCGGAGAATAATCATGAATCAAGGCCTGATCCAAGCCGGGCGGGGGTGCGCGCGTGACTTCG
>CALLYX010000432.1 GCA_937858775.1 uncultured bacterium
TCTGTCGCCGCGGGTTCAGGTGTCTCCGTCGGCGTAACGGCGGGCGTCTACGCAGGAGTAGCCGTGGGTGTCGGCGTCGGCTCCGCATCCAGGGGGATCAGCAGCATCGGACGCCAGTTGCCATCCTCGTCATACATTACGCCGGCAATCCAGCCGTCATTGTTAATCGCGTAGGCGATCGCGGAAGGTGAGTCCGGCGGGGTGATGTCCGTCATCACTCCGTCCTCGTACTTGAACGCACGCATATTGCCATCGGCGGCATAGGACACCCCGACGATCACGCCCGAGTCGTTGATCCCCCACGCTTCGCTGTAGTCGCCGCCGAGCGTTCCGAGGTCCGTCATCACTCCGTTTTCGTACTTGAACGCGTGGAAATGCCCTTCCGCATCATACGCCTGCCCGACAATCACACCTGAGGAGTTGATAGCGTTGGCACCGCTATGACTGCCGCCGAGCGTGCCAAGATCCGTCATCACGCCGTCCTCGTATCTGAACGCGTGCATGTTCCCGTCCGCGTCTTGCGCCATGCCGACAATCACACCTGAGGAGTTGATAGCGTTGGCATCGCTATGACTGCCGCCGAGCGTTCCGAGGTCCGTCATAACCCCGTCATCGTACTTGAATGCATGCTGGAACCCGTCCGCGCCTTCGGCCCAACCGACAATCACGCCTGAGTCGTTGATCCCATAGGCATAGCTGGAGCTGCCGCCGAGCGTGCCGAGGTCCGTCATCACGCCGTCCTCATACTTGAACGCACGCATGTTCCAATCCGCGCCTTCAGAGCACCCGACAATCACGCCGGAGGTGTTGATCCCGTAAGCATAGCTGTTCGCGCCGCCGAGCGTACCGAGGTCAGTTATCACTCCGTCCTCACACTTAAACGCATGCCCCTTCCAATCCGCGCTTTCCGTCCACCCAACAATCACGCCAGAGGAATTTATTCCCCGCGCTGTATCGAGACGCGACTGCATAATGGAGAACGTGCCGAGGTCCGTCATCACTCCGTTCTCGTACTTGAACGCACGCTCGTTCCAGTCAGCGTCTTCAGAGTACCCGACAATTACGCCGGAGGCGTTGATACCACGCGCTTCGCTGATATCTCCGCCGAGCGTGCCGAGGTCCGTCATCACTCCGTCCTCGTACTTGAACGCACGCTCGTTCCCATCCGCATCTTCCGCCCATCCGACAATCACGCCGGAGGAGTTGATCCCATAAGCGTAGCTCCAGTCACCGCCTAGCGTTCCGAGGTCAGTCATGACGCCGTCCTCGTACTTGAACGCACGCATATTGCCATCGGCGGCATAGGACACCCCGACGATCACGCCCGAGTCGTTGATCCCGCGCGCTTCGCTGAACGGGCCGCCTAGCGTTCCGAGGTCCGTCATCACGCCGTCCTCATACTTGAACGCACGATACTTCCCGTCAGCGTCTTCCGCGCTGCCGACAATCACGCCGGAGGAGTTGATAGCGTTGGCACCGCTATAAATGCCGCCGAGCGTTCCGAGGTCCGTCATCACGCCATCCTCGTACTTGAACGCACGCATATTGCCATCGGCGTCTACTGCATCACCGACAATCACGCCGGAGGAGTTGATAGCGTGCGCTACGCTCCCGTAGCCGCCTAGCGTTCCGAGGTCAGTCATGACGCCGTCCTCGTACTTGAACGCACACCAGTACCCATCCTCATCTTCCGCCCATCCGACAATCACGCCGGAGGAGTTGATCCCATACGCTTCGCTGTTCTCACCGCCTAGCGTTCCGAGGTCCGTCATCACGCCGTTCTCGTACTTGAACGCGCGCTGGTTGCCGTCAGCGTCTTCCGCGCTGCCGACAATCACGCCGGAGGAGTTGATAGCATACGCGTCACTATATCCTTCGACTTCCACTTCCGCCCCGATATCCACCACCGTGTACGGATACCCTGGCACGGGCGTCTCCGCGGGAGTGGCCGTCGGCACGGGTGTCTCCGTCGGCTCCGGCGTGGCCGGCGGCACCTGGGTGGGGTCCGCCTCCATCGGGTTCGTCCCCGCCTGGAACTCCTGGCAGTTCGTCAGCCCGTCGTGGTCCGGATCGCCGTTGCAATCCGCCGCGAGCGGGTCCAGGCCGTTGGCGATCTCCCACTCGTCCGGAAGCCCGTCGTTGTCGTCATCCGGGTCGTCAGCGTCCGCGATTCCGTCGCCGTCGTTGTCCGCGAAGCGGATGGTCGCGTTCGCGCTCCCCTGGCAGTAATAATCGTCGACGACGCGCAGCTCGACGCCGACGCTGCCGTGTCCCGCCGCGACCATGAACGGCGGCACGGTTACCTGAAGCACGCTCCCGCCCCCGGCGTACTCCCCGCCCACATACCAGGCGTAGGATATGATCTGCCCGTCAAGGTCGGTCGAACCCGTCCCGTCGAGCGTCACCGTGTTCGAATCGACCGTCCCTGGGTCGGCGATCGCCGCGACCGGGGGCTCGTTCTCCTGTGCCGCCACCTCCGCCTGGGCCGTTCCGCCGTAAGCGCCCATGTTGATGGCGCCGTCCGGATAATCCGGTTCCCGGCTGTGGTCGTCCGCCGGGTCTCCGGCGTCTATGCACGGCGAGGCCGCGTCCAGCCGATAGGCATACTCCGTCATCAGGACAGGATCCGCGCTCATCTCCCCCGTCCCGGGGGAGGGCACGAACGCCTCGTACGCGCCGTAGTCCATGTATGGAGTGGCCGCCACCACGTCGTTGTAGGATATGGCGATGGAGGACGGGTCGTCCCCATCGTTCAAAGTGATTCCCTCCCCGTACTCCTCATGGGCGGCGACGATGACGTTGTTCTTCACGGTCACCGCATCCGACATGGAGAGATATATCCCGCCCCAACTCACCGCGATCGTGTTGTTGGCGATGACGGAGGAGTGGAGGTTCGCAGCGAAGACCCCATTCTCGCCAAGGAGCACGTTGTTCCTAATCGCCACGCCGGTCGTCTGGTTCTCCCACGGATCGTACTGGTCGTAGATTTCGATCCCGCATCCCTCCTCCGGCGCGCGGATCGTGAACCCGCTCACCGTTACGCCCGATCCTCCGATAACCGCCGCGTAGATACCCTCCTCGTCGGTCCCGATTGAGGTCCGGTGGGCGCCCGCCCCGATGAGCTGCATTCCTTCCTTCAGTACGACGTTCTCGGGGTAGGTCCCCGCGGCGACGTCGATCGTGTAACCGTATCCGCCCCGGTTCACCGCCTCGGCGATCGTCCGGAACGGGTGCGCCTGCGTGCCGTCCCATGGGCCGGCCGCGTTCGACGCGTCCACATGGATGGTGTCCCCTTCGAACGGATGGCTATATGGATCCGCCGGGTCGAAGCCGCCGTCCACCTCCTCCCCGTCCTTGAAGCCGTCGCCGTCGGAGTCGTCGGACGTCGGGTCGCACCCAGCGTAGTACTCCTCCAGGTTGGAGAGGCCATCCCCGTCCGGATCGTCGTCAGCCCCCTGCTCAAGGTCGCCGAAATGGATCATCTCCCAGGAATCAGGGAGGCCGTCCGAATCGCTGTCCGCATCGTCCATGAGAGAGTACCGCGCCACGGGAAAGTACGGGGCGCTCATCCGGTACTTTCCATCGTACACGGTCACCGTGAAATAGTATTGCCTGTCCGGCTCTAAGCACGTGCTGCTGATCTGCGCCACATTATTCGCGGGATACGTTCCTATGCACTCCCACGACGACGGGAAGTTGGCAGGGTCCGTCGGGTCCGGCATCGTGTCGTCCGACCAATACGCCTTGAACCCCGCGACACCCGAGGTATCGAGGAGGTATACGGTCACCTGGCCCGTGTAGTACCCCGGCCGCATTTCCACCCCGAAGGGCTTCGGCGGCGGCGCATCCCCTCCGCCGGAAGCCGCGATCGAGCGGTTCGCCAGGATGAAGTTCGACGGATCGCACCAGTACTGCTCGATCAACGCCGCGCTCTTCGACTTCCCGCCCCACGACCCAGCCCACGCGTTCCACTCCGCCTGTGTCCACTCCTCCATCGGCTTCGCGACCCAGGTATCGTACCGGACCTCGAAGTGGAGGTGATATCCAGCCCCGTAGTAGCCGTCGGCGTTTCCGATCCCCCCTATCTTCCGGCCGCGCGCCACCGCATCCCCCGCACTCACTTCGCGGGTCTTCAGATGCCCATAGAGGGACCAGACCTTCTCGACCGTCCGCCCGGTCTCACCGTTCCTGTCTGTCACCTTGTACGGGGCCCCGCTCGGGGCCGTGTGCTCGACGACCACCACATTGCCCCACGCGCCGCCCAGATTCGCGCTGACACGCACCACCCCGTCCCCGATCGAGCGGACCGGCTGATCCTGGTCGGTCGAGCCGCCACCGGAACCGTTCCAATCCTCTCCCGGATGTTCGATCGTAGCGCTGTAGTTGGGGTCGAGGAAATCCCCGTCGGGGAGGATCCCGAAGCCGAGATAGCGGTTGCCGCCGTAGTAGTAGGCCCCGGGGATGAAACGCACGAAGTATCTCGAGTCGCGCACGACGCCCTCGACGGGAACCTGGTCGAGGCCGCCGACCGGGAAGTCGAATCCCGCCTCCGCCGACGGCGTTTCGCCCCCCTCCCGGAATACAAGAACGCGGCCGTTGAAGATCATGTAGATGTAGCCGTCCTTCACGCAGATATCCTGAAGTACATCGAGGCCGCTGGTCACGCCCGGGATTCCCACCTGGCCGACAAGGCGCGTGGAGGAGGGATCAGACACGTCTACGATCTGGAGACAGTAGGTCTCCGTCGAGCCGCCGAACCTTCTTTCCGAGCCGATGTACGCCCGGCCGTCAGATACGCAGAGCTGGCGGTTCCAGTAGGTCGGGCTCCCCCATTCGTCAAGCTGGAGGTAAACCCCCTCCTGGTTGTAATTCATATCGTAGATGGTAAGGCCGTGGCGATCGTCCACGAGGTACACGTAGGGCGGCACGACATGCATATCGTAGGCGTAGGCGGCGTCCTGCGGCCGGATCGGATACGGCCGCACCCGGATGACGTCAGTGTCGATCGGCGGCGCGGCGCGAAAGACATCCTTGACGCCGAGCATGGTGCTGTAAAACCACCACTCGAGGCCGTTGTTCACATACGCCGGGGCGCCCCGGAGGTTGTACACGTAGGACGGGTTCTCGGGATCGGAGACCTCCCACAGCGCCGCGTAGGCGTAGACGTGGTCCTCCGCGACGAGCACCTTCTTCTCGTACGGATAAGCGAAGGCATCTATCCTCGTCGGATCGCTCCCTATGAGAACGGGATCGGTGGGATCGGAGACATCGAAGACCTTCAAGCCTTGCTGGCTTACCGTATACGCCTTCCCGTCCTTGACATCCACGCCGAATTCCCCTTCCGAGTCGTCCGAATAAGCGCCGACCAGGACAGGATTGGCGGGGTCGCTGATGTCCATGATCGAGAGACCGCCCGAGGCCAGATAGAGATAATCCCCGTCCACACAGCCGCTCGTCCAGTACCACTGGGAGCTGAACGCCGCATCCCCGAGGATCCGGACGTTCCAGAGTTCCCCGGGGTCGTGCTCCGGCGTGCCGGGCGTCGGGCTCGGACACGGCTCGGCGCTGAAATCCACCTCCACCTGGCACTCCCCCCACTCCCCCTCGTTTCCAGCCCTGTCCACGGCCCTCACATAGACGGTGTGCGTGCCCTCGCCGAGCGGAGGTGTCTGGAAGGTCGCCCCAGTCGTCGTGTGGAGCGTATTCTCCCCGTCGACTCGGTATTCGTAATGGTGGATCCCGCTCGGACCGTTGTCTTCCACGCCGTAGCCGCCGATCGTCGGCATGGGGTTGCACGTGGGGCCGGCCGGCGACGGCGACGGGCTCGTCACGGGCGGGGCGTCCCTGTCGATCTTCACGTACACCACCTCGCTCCCACGCGACGGGGCGTTCCCCGCACGGTCCACGGACCACGCGTAGATGTGCGTCCCGGACGAGACGGTGAACGGCCCCGTGTACGTCGCCCACGGGCCGTAGGCGGTCGGCCCGTACCGGATATAGTCGATCCCGTTCTCACGGTGGATCCCGGAATCGTCCGTCGCCTCGAGCGATACCTCCACGTCGCCGCTGAACCATCCATCGTACCCACCCGGCCCCGAAAGGACCGGGTGGACGACCGGGCTGTAGGCCACGGAGGGGCGCAACCGCGTGTACTGCTGCCCCAGACCCCCACGCTGCGCCTTGGGCGAGACCTCCCAGCGCGGATCCTCCGTCATGCCGTCGGAGGTGTCGTGGTTGTAGAAGTCGGGCATGTCGTTGTGTTCTTCCGGGTATTGCACGATCGAGAAGTGCGTCCCCTCCCGCCCCCAGACGTCCACCCCGTTCATCTCGTAGCAGCATTCGACGAGCCCGTCGCACCGGATGTTGTCGAGGTCGGCGATGGTGCCGTCCCAGTCGAGGCCGTTCCAGTCTATCTGGCCGAAGAAGGTGTATGTGAGGTTGGAGTTGTCGCGGAAATCCTCCGCGGTCGCTATGATCGCCGCGCGCTGCGACGCCGTGATGGTCGGGTTGGTGTAGGCGCCGTAGTAGTACTTGTTCTCGCCGCCCACGAAATCCGCGAACGAGTTCTCTCGCACCACGTCGAAGAGACCCCCCACCTCGATGACGCGGTGGTTGGCGAGGTCGGCGCGGTCCCCGCCCGTGTACCCGTAGTAGATCCCGGCGTGGTCGTATCCGGCGATGCTGTAGAGGCCGGTCAGGTTATGATAGACCGCGTCCCCGCGTTCCCGGCCCCCGATTATCTGCCCCGGGGCGGGCGAGGCCCAGGCCGCGAGAATGAGAAGGATGGCCGCTCTCTTCATGGCTTCACCTCCCCGCCCTCCGGCTCTCCGCCGGGGAATGGGTCCCCCAGCGCCCGGTTCAAGGCATCCCGCGCCTCCCTCGCCGCGCGCCGCACGCCGGGGCGCGCGTCATTCTCCAGCGCCGTGATCCGCGGCAGGGCGTCCTTCATCCCGGCGATCCGCGCCGCCCGAATCGCGTTCTCCGTCCCCGCCCCCTTCCCATCGTCGAGCATGCGCCTTACAGTGGCGCGGTTCCTCCTCAGCGCGTTGGCGCACGAACCGTTGTCGAAGCGCCCCGCGTGCCTGACGAGCGGCTCGACAACCTCCTCGCCCCCCATGCTCCCGAGCGCGAACGCGCCCGACCCGTGAAGCCTCCTGTCGGGCGTCTTCTCCAGCACCCCGGCGATGACCGGGATGCTCTCCCTGTCGTTCAACCGGCCGAGCGCGCCCGCCGCCGTCCGCCGCACGGCAGGCGCGGCGCCATCGTCCGCCAGGCGCCTGCGCATCGCGGGCGCCGCCTCCGCGGTCCCCGCCCTCCCGGCAGCGATGCACGCCGCCGCGAGCAACCCGGCGTCACGTTCCTCCTCCATCAGCGCGGCCAGCCGCCGGCCGAACTCCCGTCTCGCCCTTTCCCTGATCAGCCCCTTTTCAGAGAAGAGCGCGATCATCCCCGCCTCGACGGTCAGCGCCTTCGCGCGCACGAACGCGTCGTCCCCACCAGCCCACGACACGGCGTCGAGCATGGACAGCAGGGCGCGCGCCCCGGCGGCGTCCTCCACCCCGCGCTTGTAGAGAACGAGGGAGTCGATCATGATCCAGCGGTATTTCGGATCCGCGCCGCGGTCGAGCGCCGCCCCGGCGATCGCGTCGAAATCAGGCGCGTCCCCCCAGGCCGCTCTCAGACCGCCGGCCGCGCGGGCTATCCCCGCCTCGTCCCCTTCCGCGCACGCGTTCTTGAGCGCATCCAGGCACGACTTCACCTCGGACGAGGGCGGCGACCATCCCGCCGTTGGAGGCGCCGCGCCCGCAGCGGCAGCCAGCAAAATCAACGCGCAGACAGCGCAGGAGGTAAGGCGTTTCATGACACCGCCGCCTTTGACGCGTCGCGGGAAGCCGGAGAAAAGTCGCATCTCA
>CALLYX010000433.1 GCA_937858775.1 uncultured bacterium
CCTCCGCGAAACAGGGATGCCGCCCGCGGCATGGGTTGCGGCGGGAGAGGGGGGTTTGAGAAAAGTATTGCACAATCGCCCAAATGCGTCTATTATTCCGCTTTCACTCACGGAAACGAGGAGTCACTTCATGGCGAGGGTATGCGCGATCTGCGGAAAGCACCCGGTGGCCGGCAGGAAGTATACTCGGCGCGGCCTGGCGAAGAAGAAGGGCGGCGTGGGCCGGCGCATCACCGGCGTGGCCAAACGGCGCTTCATGCCCAACCTCCAGAGCATCCGCGCCGTCATAGACGGCAAGACGCGGCGCATCCTCATCTGCACCGGATGCCTCAAGGCCGGCAAGGTCACCAAGGCGGCCTGAACGCGGAGTGCGCATCAATCCCCCGCCCGGCAGGCGATGGCACGGTATCCTCTCTCGCGGGAATGCCGGCGCGCCGCTCCATCCGGCCGGTTATCCGGCGGTTCTCTTCCGCGCCTTAAAACCCCGGCGGATCCCCCCTGTCGATCGCAACGATCAGCTTCAGGCGGCTGGATTATTCCCTCCATCGGGGAATGCGGAGGCGCCTCCCCGCCGTGATGCCGCCTGATCGCGGCGGGGAAGGCGGCGCCCTTCTTCTCTCCCACCCCGTTCTCCTGCAGACAGGGCATCCCCCCATGCCGCCGGCGGCGCCGCGATGCCGTCCCGCCTCGCGGCCGGGCTATGTGTGTCGTTGGAGCGCAATTTCAAGGCCGAGAATGGCGTGCGAGGCCGTCATGGAGGGTCGAGCTCGACGCAACTTGCCGGATATAAAAAAGATATCGCGGCCGAACCCCGAATTACACGCCGCGGGCCTCGAGGATCTCCTTGACCTTCATGAGGCGGACGCGGGAACTCCGGTCCGACTCCTCGAGTTTCACCTCGATGCCGCGCTTGGCCGCGTTGATGCCCGGGATCATCACGTACTCGAGGGCGTTGACGCGGCGGCGGGTCTTCTCGATCTCCCCGGCGAGGCGGCGCAGGAGCTCCTCGAGGGACGCGAGCTCTACAATCTTCGGCAGGAGGGAGCCGAGCTCGCGGGCGGCGAGGTCGAGCTCCGGGGGTGTGGCGATCAGGCTGTACGCCATCTCGACCCGGAACCTCTTCATCTTGAACGACGGGGAGGCGATGCCCATCACCCGGCGCGTCTCCGCGGCGATCTCGGCCTCCCCCCGGCACTCCTCGAGGGCGAGGGAAACGATCTCGCTGGAGGAGCTCGCGGCGGCGAGGGAGAAGAGGTTGAGCGTCCGGGGTATGAGTTCGTCCAGGTGCCTGCGCTTTCGGCGGTATGCGCCGACGAGCGGCATGAACTCCTTCACCAGCCCCTCCAGCTTGTCCTTGAGGAGCTTGTGCCCGCGCACGGACAGGTCGAGGCGGGCGCGGAGCTTGAGGAGCTCCATCCGGTTCGGGTTGACGATGATCTCCATGGCGGCAGCCGGGCGGGCGGCGCGTCGGCCGCGCCGCCCGCCCCTTTCACTCCTTCTTACTCGGATAATACTTCTCTATATACTCCGCCTTGATCCTCTTGAGCTCCTCCTTCGGGAGGATCCCAAGAAGCCTCCACCCCAGGTCAAGGGCCGCTGCGATGTCGCGGCTCTCCCCCTCCCCCTGGGCGATGAACTCCTTCTCGAACCGCCCCGAGAAGTTGACGTAGAGAAGATCGAGCGGCGCCAGGGCCGACTCCCCGAGCACCACCGCGATCTCCTTCGCCGCCCGCCCGCGCGCGTACGCCGCGTAGAGCTGGTTCATGACGCCGGCGTGGTCCTCCCGGGTCTTCCCCTCCCCTATGCCGCGGTCCTTGAGGCGCGATAGGGACGGCAGAACGTCCACGGGCGGGTAGATCCCCTCGTTGTGGAGCGGGCGGGAGAGGATGATCTGCCCCTCCGTGATATACCCGGTCAGGTCGGGGATCGGGTGCGTCTTGTCGTCCTCGGGCATGGTGAGGATAGGCATCTGGGTGATGGAGCCGCCCTTCCCCTTGATGCGCCCGGCCCTCTCGTAGATCGTGGAGAGGTCGGTGTAGAGGTAACCCGGGTAGCCGCGCCTCGACGGCACCTCCTTTCGGGCGGCCGAGATCTCCCTCAGCGCTTCGCAGTAGTTCGTCATGTCGGTGAGCACCACCAGGATATGCATCCCCATCTCGTAGGCGAGGTACTCGGCGGCGGTCAGCGCCATCCTCGGCACCGCGATCCGCTCGATCGGCGGGTCGTTCGCGAGATTGATGAACAGCACCGCGCGATCCAGGGCGCCGGTCTTTTCGAACTCGCGCATGAAGAAGTCCGCCTCCTCGAAGGTGATCCCCATCGCCGCGAAGACGACGGCGAACTGTTCCCCGGTCTTCAGCACCTTCGCCTGCCGGGCGATCTGCGC
>CALLYX010000434.1 GCA_937858775.1 uncultured bacterium
GGCCGACCTGCCTCCACATCTCGCGAACCGCCAGGCGGTTGATCCGCGGGTAGTCCGCCGCCCCGGAGAAGCGGGCGGCGGCATCCGCATCCCCGTACCTCATGTCGGGCAGGTAGATATCCACGACGCCGTCGAGGAGGCGCAGGGCCTCGCCCGACTCATACCCGCTCGTGTTGTACACGACCGGGAGCGCGAACCCCTCCGAGGCCGCCAGCGCGAGCGCCTGGAGGATCTGGGGGAGGAAGTGCGTCGGGGTGACGAGGTTGAGGTTGTGGCAGCCCCGCCTCTCGAGCGACAGGAATACGCCGGCGAGCGCATCCGGCTCGACCGCGGTCCCGGCGCCCCCCTGGCTGAATTCGTGGTTCTGGCAGTAGGAGCATCGGAGCGTGCATCCGCTGAAAAAGACCGTGCCCGACCCGGCCGTTCCGGAGAGCGGCGGCTCCTCCCCGAAGTGCGGGGCGGCGCTGAAGACCCGCGCGGCCGCCCCTTCCCGGCAGAACCCCGTCTCGCCCCGGTCGCGGCGGGCGCCGCATGCGCGGGGGCATAGACGGCAGGGGGATTGCATCGCGAGGGCTCGCTCGGCCCTGCGCGTCAGATCGGCGCGCTTCATGACATCCGGCGGGGGGAGGCTACTTCTCCTCCTTCTTGGACTGGTACTGGGCGATCACCTTCTGTACGAGCGCCGCGGGGACCTCCTCGTAGGAGGAGAACTCCATCTCGAACGTCCCGCGCCCGCCCGTGAGCGAACGGAGTTGCGTGCAGTAGCTGAGCATCTCGGCGAGGGGGACCTGCGCCTTGATCTTCTGGAGTTCCCCCGCCTGCTCCATCCCGAGGATGCGCCCGCGCCGGCTGTTGAGGTCGCCGGTGATGGCGCCCATGTACTCCGCCGGGACGGTCACGTCCAGGATATGGATCGGTTCCAGGAGGATCGGACGGGCCTTCGCCATGCCGTCCTTGAACGCCTTGGAGCCGGCCAGCTCGAACGCCATATTGGACGAGTCGACGTCGTGGAAGGTGCCGTCGTAGCAGCGCACGCGTAGGTCCACGACCGGGAAGCCGGCCACGACGCCGGCGGCCATCGAGCCCCGCACCCCCTTCTCGATAGCCGGGAGGAACCCCTTCGGGATCGCCCCCCCGACAATGTCGTCCACAAACTCGAACCCCCCGCCGCGCGGCAGCGGCTCGATCTTGAGATACACCTCGGCGTACTGCCCGCGCCCTCCGGTCTGCTTCTTGTGGCGCTCGTGCCCCTCGGCGGAGGCCTTGACCGTCTCCTTGTAGGGGACGATCGGGAGCCGGAGGTCGACCTCGACGTTGAACTTGTTCCTGAGCCGCTGCTGGGCGGCCGCGATGTGGACATCCCCCATCCCGGAGACTATCAGCTCCTTCGTCTCGCCGTTCCGCGCCGCCCTGAGCGTCGGGTCTTCCTGCGTCAGCCGGTGGAGGCCGGCGGCGATCTTCTCCTCCTCGCCGGCCTTCTTCGGATAGACGGCGAACGAGATGACCGCCTTCGGAAGATCGAGGCCCTCGAACTCGACGGGGCTCTCCTCGGAGGAGAGGCTGTTCCCCACCGCCGTCAGCTTCAGTTTCGGGACGGCCACGATGCCGCCGGGGCCGATCTCGTCAACGGAGATCTGCTCCTTCCCCTTGATGAAATACAGGTGCCCGAATCGCTCCGTCTTCCGCGCCGAGACGTTGAAGAACGAGCTGTTGGAGGAGAGGGTCCCCGAGTAGACCCTGAAGTAGGTGAGCTGCCCGACGAACGGGTCGGTGACGTTCTTGAAGACGAAAGCGCTGAACGGCGCCGACGCCTTCGGCTCCACCGCGGCGCCCCCGATGGCGGCGACCGGCCCGCGGTCCGCAGGGGAGGGGAAGAGGTCGCATATCCCGTCGAGGAGCTCGGCCACCCCCGCCTCCGTCTCCGCCGAGCCGCAGTAGACCGGGACAAGCGATCCCTTGTTCACGGCGTCCCTGAGGGCGCCGCCGACCTCCTCCGGGGAGAGGGCGCCCCGCTCGAGGTATTTCTCCGTGAGGGAGTCGTCGGTCTCGGCGGCCGCCTCGGTGAGCTTCTCGACGACGCCGTCCGCGATCGCCTTCACGTCCGGCGCCAGGGAGTCCATACCCTTCCCCGACATCGCCCCCGCGACCCCCTTCAGGTCCGCCTGCGCGCCTATCGGAAGCGTCACCGGGACGCATCGCGCCCCCAGGGCGGTCCGCACCGCGTCGAGGCATTTCGCGTAATCCGCGTTCTCCTTGTCGAGCTTGTTGATGAAGACGGCGCGCGGCAGGTTGCGCCGCTCGGCGAAACGCCATGCCCGCATGGTTCCGACGTCCACCCCCGTCAATGCGTCCACCACGACGACCGCCGCGTCGGCCACGCGCAGCGCGCACACCATGTCGCCCACGAAATCCGCGTAACCGGGCGTGTCGATGACGAAAAGGCCGTGCCCCTTCCACCCCAGCCGGACGCCCGCCACCGACCCGACGGCCAGCACTGCGAACGCAAGCACGGCGACACGGCCGGTGAGCCACCTCGGTTGACGGGAGGCGGGTCCCGCAGCTGGGCGTTCTGCTCCCGCCGCCGCTTCCGCCAGATCCATGCCGGTTCTATCGGCCTTTGAGTGCCGATTTGAATCATGTGACCCAGAACGCCGGTTCGTGGAAGGTGGCTGGCCGGCACATCGGGGATAACCCTCGGCCCTGCGGAACCGTTCCCCCACTCTTCGGTCCGAGGGGACGCACGACGGACAGATGGAGCACCGGCCTACCTGGGATTCTGGCGAGGAAGCGTTTCCTTACGTTCGCTCCGCTGATTCAGAATCCCGCGATCTCCACCATGCCAAGTAGCCGACCGTGGTGATCGTACGCATTGATCTCGAACGGAATCGCTCTCGGGGTTACGACGAGTATGAGGTCAAGGGTTTCCTCCAGGCGATGATGATCGCCAGTGACTGGGGCAGTTACCCACCGAACGGTCTCGTCGATCTTGACAACGACGATGGTAGTGACGCCATGTACAGC
>CALLYX010000435.1 GCA_937858775.1 uncultured bacterium
AGGCCATGCTGCGCGAGGTCGTGCGGCGGCCGGGCGCGCCGGAAGAGGCCCGCTTCAATCTGGGCCTCCTTCTCCTCCGCGGAGGGCGGGCCGCGGACGCGCTGGCGGTGATGGAGGAGGGGACGGCCTCCTCACCGCGCGCCGCCCTTCTCGCCATCGGGGCGGGGATCGTTCGCGCGCGCATGAAGGATCACGCCGGCGCGCGCGCCGCCTTCGAGAAGGCGGTCTCCTCCCCCCCGCACGCGGCCCGGGCCCGGCTTGAACTGGCGCGGCTCCTCGCGGGGCTGGGGGATTACGCCGGCGCCTCCGACGCGTGCCGCCCGGCCCCGGGGGGGTATCCATCGGACGGGGCGTCCCTCTCCCTCATGGCGGACGCGTGCGCGAGGACCGGGAATATCGGCGAGGCCCGCAGGTGCTGCGAGCTGCTTATCGAGAGCGATCCGGGGGATGCCGGGGCGCATATCCGCAAGGGGAACCTCCTGCTGTCGGTCGGCGACAACGACGCGGCGCTCGCCGAGTACCGCTCGGCCCTCGCGCTGAAGGGGGATTCGGCGGCGGCGCTTTTCAACACCGCCATGGCCGCCATCAGGAAGGATCTGGCGCAGATGGAGTCGTACCGCAACTTCAACCGCTCCCGCGAGAAGTTCGAGGACCTACCCGAGATCCTCTCCATGTTCAAGGCGGTTCTGGCCCTGCGGATCGGCGACGACGTCAGGGCGAAGGCGCTGAACAACCTGGCCGCTACGCTCTATCTCGGCGGTCTCGCCGAGCTGCCGGCGATCGAGGAGTATCTGCGGATGGCGATCGCCGCCGACCCGGCCCTCCCGGAGCCGCATGTCAACCTCGGCAACATCTGCTGGGAGACGAAGTGCACGGGCCAGGCCGGGCTCTCCTACCTCAAGGCCCTGAGGCTCGATCCCGCCTGCTCCGCGGCGCGGTACAACCTCGCCACACTCCTGGCCCTCGACGGCAAGATGGACGAGGGGATCGAGGTCTACCGGGAGCTGCTGGCGCGCGATCCGTCGTTCGTCAACGGCTGGAACTCCCTCGCGGAGGCGTATCTCTACAGGCACGCGAGGGATCCCGGGCGGACAGGCGATCTCGCCCTCGCCGTCGAGGCATGGCGGCGCTCCATCGCGGCCAGGCCGAACCAGCACCTGCCGAAGGTGATGATCGAGAAGGTCGGGAAGGAGCATCCCGGGCTCGCAGGGGGCGCCGGCCAGCGCTGAAGCGGGGGGCGCCCGGAAGGGGGGGAGGCATGAAGAAGACGATGAAGGCGGCCGTGGTTCGGGCGTTCGGGAAGCCGCTGGCGATCGAGGACGCGCCGGTCCCGTCCCCGGGGCGCGGGGAGGTCCTCGTCCGGGTCGCCGCCTGCGGGGTGTGCCATACGGACATGCACGCGGCGGACGGGGATTGGCCGGTGAAGCCCGCGCTGCCGTTTATCCCGGGCCACGAGGGGGTGGGCACGGTCGCGGCGCTCGGGCCCGATTCGGCTTCCCTGCGAGTGGGTGACCGGGTGGGCGTCCCGTGGCTTTACAGCGCCTGCGGAACGTGCGACTACTGCATAACCGGCTGGGAGACGCTCTGCGAATCCCAGCGGAACACCGGCTACTCGGTCAACGGCGCCTACGCCGAGTACCTCGTCGCCCCCGCCGCCTACGCCTCCCCCCTCCCCGAGGGGCTCGAGTTCGCGCAGGCATCCCCCGTCCTCTGCGCCGGGGTGACCACATACAAGGGGTTGAAGGAGACCGGGGCGCGCCCGGGGGAGTGG
>CALLYX010000436.1 GCA_937858775.1 uncultured bacterium
GCACTACCTGGCCGCGTCGATGCTGGCGATAGGGCTGGCCTTCAGCGCGGTGTTTGTGGTCGTTCTCGATCGGGTCATTCTCTCCCCCCTGGGGCGGCTGACGGCGCGGGTGGACGCCATCGCCACGTCGAGCGATCTCTCCTCCAGGGTGAAGATGGGCGGGCGTGACGAGCTCTCCAGGCTCGCCGGCTCCATCAACGGAATGCTGGTGGCTTTGGAGCGGGCGCAGGAGGTGCTCAGGCGGAGCGAGCAGGATTACCGCGCGCTTTTCGACAACATGCTCACCGGCTTCGCCTACCACCGGATCGTGTCCGGCGCGGACGGGAAGGCGGTCGATTTCGTCTTCGTAGAGGTCAACAGCGTCTTCGAGAAGCTCACGCACCTGGCCCGTGATTCGGTGGTGGGGAAGAAGGCGTCCGAGGTGATGCCGGGCCTCCTGCGCGACGATTTCGACTGGATCGGCATGTACGGGAGGGTCGCCCTCACGGGGGCGACGGCCCGCGTGGAGCGTTACTCCTCGTACCACGGGAAGTGGTATTCGCTTTCCGCCTACAGCCCGCGCAGCGGCTATTTCGCCATCCTCCTCGACGACATCACCGGCCGCAAGCACGCCGAGGAGCGGATGGAGCATCTCACCCGCGTTCTTCGCGCCATACGCGGGGTCGATCAGCTCATCACCCGCGAGAAGGATCGGGGGAGACTCATAGCGGGCGCCTGCGATGGCCTCGTCAAGCACCGGGGGTACAGCCACGCCTGGATTGCCCTGCTGGACGACGCGGGGGGCCTCGCGGGCTCGGCCGAGTCGGGGGTCGGCGGAGGATTCGCGGGGCTCGTGGAGCGTATGAAGCGCGGGGATATACCCGATTGCGGAAAGAGGGCGTTGGAGGAGACCGTGCCGGTGACCGTGGCGGATCCGCCGTCGTCATGCCCGTCGTGCCCGCTCGCCACGGCGTACAAGCGGAAAGGGGCGATGACGGTGAGGCTTGGTTACGGGGGGAGGGTGTACGGCCTCCTCTCGGTAGCCCTCCCGCCCGGCATGACCGCCGACGATGAGGAGTCCGCCCTCTTCGGGGAACTGGCCAGGGACGTCGCCTTCGCCCTCCACGGCCTAGAGATCGAAGAGGGGAGATCGAGGGTCGAGGCGTCGCTCCGGAGGATGGCCCTCGACCTGAAGCGCTCCAACATGGAGCTCGAACAGTTCGCCTATGTCGCCTCGCACGACCTCCAGGAGCCCCTCAGGATGGTGACGAGCTACCTCCAGCTCCTGGAGAGGCGCTACCGGGACCGCCTTGACCCGGACGCGGCCGACTTCATCCGCTTCGCGGTCGACGGGGCGGACCACATGAAGCGCCTCATCAGCGGCCTCCTCGAGTACTCCAGGCTCGGGACGGGCGACCGCCCGTTCGCCCCGACCGACTGCGAGGCGGCGCTCGATCGCGCGCTCGCCAACCTGACGGTGGCGATCTCCGAGTCGGGGGCCTCCGTCACGCACGATCCGCTCCCCGCCGTCATGGCCGACGCGGAAAAGCTCGTCCAGCTCTTCCAGAACCTTGTCGGCAACGGCATTAAATTCAGGAGAGAGGCCCCGCCGAAGGTCCATCTCTCGGCCGCGCGCAGCGGGGAGGAGTGGATATTCTCGGTCAGCGACAACGGGATCGGCATCGAGCCGAAGTTCGCGGAACGGATCTTCGTGATCTTCCAACGCCTTCACGGGCGGGACGACTACCCGGGCACCGGCATCGGGCTTGCCCTGTGCAGGAAGATCGTGGAACAGCACGGCGGCAGAATCTGGGTGGAGTCCCGGCCCCGGGAAGGGTCGGTCTTCCGCTTCACGCTGCCGTGCGATCGCGCGGCGGCCGCCGGCGAAAAAGCCGAGCCCACCTCGCGCGATCTCCGCATGGAGACCCTGGTCCGCGTGCTCGACGGCGAGCAGCCGGCCACATCTGAAGGATCCAGTACATCCAACGAGCTGGAGGGCAGCCGATGAGTTCCAACCGTGTTGCCGTCGTCGGAACCGGACAGACCAAGTACGCCTCCACCCGGGGCGACGTGTCGCTGCCCGGGCTGGTGCGCGAGGCCGTGTACCGGGCCCTCGAGGACGCCCACATGACGATGGCC
>CALLYX010000437.1 GCA_937858775.1 uncultured bacterium
GTCCTTCAGGACGCGCAATTCCGGGACATGCCCACGGGGACGTACGCGCTGGAGGGCGGGGCGGTGGACATCTCGACGACGGATATCAACGACCTCAAGTACGTGGGGGTCGTCTCCGGGCAGGCGCTCTCCGTCGAGGAGTAGCGCGGCGGCGCGGAGGAACGACGTTCAGCGGAGGGGCCGGGGGGAAACCCCCGGCCCCTCCGTGTGTCCCGCCGCGGGAAACCTTGCGCGCCCACCCGCCATCAGTAACCATTTCCGGATTTTGCTGGACGCGCGCCGGGGCTTTTGAGATGTTTCTACGCCCCTGCGGAGGGGTCTTTTTTCCCCCGCGCCGATGACGACGAAGGAGGCACCGCCTGCGCCGAGCATCTCATCTATTTGGGCGGGGTGGACCGGCGCCGACTTGGGGTGGAATAAGAGGCGGCCCCGGCGGGTGTCGCGGCAAAAGCGCGGGCGCTCAGACAAGTCCCGCCCCCGGTACGGCGGCTGAAATAGGTCGAAGCAACCCGACGGAAGGAGGAGAGAGATGAAGAAGAAGCTGATGCTCGCCGTCCTCGCGGCGGCGCTCGCCCCGTGCCTAGCGGCAACGGCGGGGGGGACGTTCCAGCAGGTGGACATGACGAACCCGGACGGCAATTGCTCGCAAATCTGCGATACGGGAACCGCGTTGCAATTCATCACCGCCGACGACTGGAAATGTTCGGACGGCCTGCCGATCAAGGCGGTCAGGTGGTACGGCTGGTACCAGCACTACCTGGATACCCAGGACGGCCCGGTGAGCGCCCCGACGAGCCTTCAGCCGACCGAGTTCATCCTGAAGCGGTACGCGGACGACGGCGGCGCGCCCGGAAAAGAACTCGGCGACGCCCACATTCCCCTCGCCGACTGCATGCAGGCATACGCCGGGACGGCGAAAGACATCAACGGCTTTTATTACCACATGTTCCATTACCAGGCCGTTCTGCCCGCGGCATGGAACCAGGACAAGGGGAGCATCTACTGGCTGTCCGTCGTAGCGCATTTCGCCGTGTCGCCCGATCTGGTCCTCTACGGGTTCACCTCGTGGAATTGGGCGACCACGAACCCGGGCGACTTCCTCGGCACGGGGCACGAGCTGAACTTCATGGGGAGCGATCCGTGGGCTCCGCTCCACTATCTGAATCCCCCCCATGCCGGCGAGCCGGTGAACTTCGCCTTC
This sequence comes from uncultured bacterium, assembly GCA_937858775.1. Classification (GTDB taxonomy): domain Bacteria; phylum Auribacterota; class Tritonobacteria; order UBA1439; family UBA1439; genus UBA1439. The sequence continues at coordinate 1,202 of CALLYX010000437.1, forward strand.
GAGATCGGGGCGCTGCCGGTGAGCGTGAAGGCGAACAAGACGACGTTCAAGCGGAGCGGCGAGATCAGCGTTACAGCCGACGTGGCGAAGACGGGGACGCCGTGCTGGCCGTTCGTGAGGATCCGCCAGCCGAACGGCGAGACGCTCTACCTCGATCAGTCG
>CALLYX010000438.1 GCA_937858775.1 uncultured bacterium
GCGTACTTGGTCGCGCAGTAGAGCGCCTGGAACGGGAACGGCATGAGACCGGCGAGCGACGACGTGGTGACGATGTGCCCGCGGCCCTGCCTGCGCATTACCGGAAGCGCCGCGTGTATCCCGTAGATGACGCCCCAGAGATTGACGTCGATCAGGCGGCGCCAGTGCTCCAGCGTCGCCTGCTCGATGGGCATCGTGCATCCCACGCCTGCGTTGTTGAAGAGGTAGTCGAGGCGGCCGTGCCGCGCGGCGGCCCCCTCGACCATCCGCTCCACCTGCTCGCGGCTCGTCACGTCGACATTCGCGGCCTCCGCGCGCCCGCCGAGCCCCTTGACGGCCGGGCCGAGCGTCTCCTCGTCGCGGTCGGCCATGACGACGACCGCCGCGCCCTCCCGGATGAGTTCCCCAGCCACCGCCAGTCCGATCCCCGACGCCGCACCGGTCACGACGCAGACGGCGTCCAGGTACCGCTTCTCATCCACCATCGCGTTCCCCCTTCCCGGCCGGCCGCCGGCGCGCCCCGGAGAACCCCCCGGGACCGCCGGCAACCCGCTTCACCGCGTCGTATTTTACCCGGCGCCTCGCTCGCCTTCAATCCATTTCGCGCCCGGCATTTGGGAGGGGGAGAAATGCGGACGGCCCCGGCGAAATATCGTATAATATTTCCCGCGCGCGGCGGGCCTCGAAGCGCGCCGGCGGCGCCTCGGTGGGCGGGCGCCGCGTCAGGGTAAGGAGAAGACGTGCTGAGCTTCATCCTCAACGATACGCTCATACGGACGGGCGCCCCCCCAGGCGAGGCGCTCCTGGATTTCATCCGGGACGAGCGCGGCCTGACCGGCACCAAGGAGGCGTGCCGCGAAGGGGAGTGCGGCGCCTGCACGGTCCTCGTGGGGACGCCCGGCCCGGGCGGCGTCGGCTACAGGGCCTGCGCATCATGCCTGCTTCCGCTCGGCGACGCGGCAGGCCGCCACGTCGTGACTGTTGAGGGGTTGAGCGGGCCCGGCCTCACCGCCGTGCAGCGGCTCATCGTCGAACACAGCGCCTCGCAGTGCGGCTTCTGCACCCCGGGGATCGTTCTCTCGCTCACGGGATTCTGCCTGACGAGCGCGGACTTCTCGTACGAGGGCGCGCTTGACGCCCTCGACGGCAACATCTGCCGCTGCACCGGCTACGTCTCCATCCGCGCCGCGGCGCGCGCCCTCTGCGACGAGATGCGCGCGAAGTGGGCGGGGGCGGGCGATCGCGTGGCCTTCCTGGTGGACGCCGGCGTCCTGCCGCGCTATTTCCTCTCCATCCCCGCCCGCCTCCAGGCGCTCAACGACGGGGGCGCCGATCCGGTTCCGGCGTGGGAGCGCCCGGGAAGCGGGACGGTGCTCGTGGCGGGGGGCACGGACCTCCTCGTGCAGCGGCCCGAGGAAGTGCGGGAGGCGCGCCTCTCCTTCCTCTCCCGCAGGGGCGACCTTGCCGCGATCCGCGCGGGCAACGGGTCGCTCCGGGTCGGCGGCGGGGTGACGATCGAGGAGTTCAGGACCTCGCCGGAGACGCGGCGGTTCTTCCCATCGATGGAGAAGGACCTCCTACTTCACTCCTCCGCCATCCTGCGGAACAGGGCGACGCTGGCCGGGAATATCGTCAACGCGTCGCCGATCGGCGACGTGACGATCATGCTCCTCGCCCTCGGCGCCCGCCTCGTAATCGAGGGCCCCGGCGGCGCGCGGCGCGACGGCCGTCGCCGCGGGCGTGCTCCATTCCCGCTTTCGCCGCCTCGGCTGGCTCTAGTCGGACCGTTTGCACGTGGCGAGACGCTGGTGCCCGGCCTGATCGGCAGGAGTCCGGGCCGGGCACCAGCGTCTCGACAAGTGCAAACGGTCCGACTAGAGCCAGCCGAGGCGGCGAAAGCGGTAATGGAGCACACCCGCGA
>CALLYX010000439.1 GCA_937858775.1 uncultured bacterium
CGCACGCCGCGCGGAAGGCGGAGCCGACGAACCCCCGCGCCCCCAGAACAAGGATCACAGCCTCACGTTCCCCTTCGAATAGTTCTCCTCGAGCCACGCGATCGTCTTCCGCATCCCCTCCCGCAGCGTGGTCCGGCACTCGTAGCCGAGGAGCCGCTTCATCCGGCTGGCGGGATTCGAGGCATCCCCGACGATTTCACCCCCTGTGGGGTCTGCGACACACGGACATACTGCACGATATATAGAGAATATTCCTCGTAGGGGACAATACCCCTAGGAAACTCGGCGATCTTCCTGACGGGGTGGCGCCATCTCCCCGTCGCGATCGCATCGTCAAGGATCCTGTAGTTCGCTACGATCAGGACATCCCCTTTCCCCCGTTCTGCCATCTCCTGCGCCTCCCTCAGGAGCCCTCTCTCGCGCACGACCTTGCGGTTCTTGTAGTCCCAGACGATGAACGTGCCGCTCCGTCCCGCTTCCGCGTAGTACATGGGGCGATCGATATAGGCAGTGACCGGGGAGACAAAGAAATCCTCATACCCGATCATCTCCATCTTGTCCAACTTGTGGCTCTTGATATATCGCGCTACCGCGCTGCTCACCGAAAATGGATAGCCCAAGTCGCGTGCGTACGCCGACATTCCGCCGACGGCGTGGATGATCAGAAGCACCGTGAGCAGGGCGTTCGCCCAGCGGGGGCCGGACCCCCAGCGCGGGGCCCAACGGCGCGCAGGGTCGTTGTTGAGCCATAGGCAGACCACCGTCATCATAAACATATAGCCATGGTGCCTCAAATTGCCCAAATGGACGAACTGGAAGAAGGCAACCAGGCCGGCAGTCGCAGTCAGATAGAGCACGAACAGCGATGGCCTTCCAAGGAAGGTAAAGGCAATGGCGGCAACGAGCGGGATCGCCAGCAGGTATTGGATCCGCAGTGACCGGACGATGTTCCACTCCCAGAAGTCGATTCCGGGGGGGGGCAGCGGGACGTGCGCCCTCCATAGCGTCGCCAGCGACTGCTGGAATCGATCGGGCTGGTTCCGACGGGCGAACATCCGGAGCACATCTCGGTCGACACCCGGGCTCTTCAATTGGACCATCGCGATGATGAAACCGAACCAGAGTATCACGATCGCGGCCATCAGTCCGCCCCTTCCTTCGGCGGACGACGGGCGCAGGCGGCCGTCCATGACGAGAAAAATCGTTATCGCCATGGCGACGACGATGCCGACGGCACTGGTCTGGCACAGGAGGAACAGCGTCATCGAGATGGGGATCAGGCCGCGGCGGCGGGTGTACAGCACGCAGAATAGGAGGAGCAGCGCGACTCCGAGGGCGTAACACCTGCTTATGACGCAGTACTCGAAAAGAGGGAAGTAGCCGAGGCAGAACATCACCTTCTGGAACGTGGAGAACGGGGCATATCGGATCACCATATACACGGACACCGTCGCTATCAGGAGGTGGAGAAGCTGCATCGCGAGAGGGTTGGGCGTGAACCTCGTGATCAGGTACAGCAACAGGTGCCAGAGGGCAGGGTGGTTCTCATAGCGCACGTTCCTGAAGAGTTCCGCCAGCGTGGCACTGTCCCTGGCTATGAGCCAAGCCTGTAGCTCGTCCCGCCACATCTCGTGATGCAGAATCCCTGCGAGGCCTAGGACGCAGAAAGCGGCAACAAGGCCGAGTTCGATGGCCCTGCGTCGACCGTGTATCTCCCTACTGCACGTGCCGAGCGTATGAATGCTCATCTCACCCCGCATGTGGCGGGCGGGCAGCTTTCTCGTGCGGAAGGCGCGCCGCACAAAAGCGGCGCATATTCGTGTACGGCATATGCACGCCGGCCGGGCCGCCGCGCACTACGCCGCGATCCGCTCCCGCCCTGTCGACCAACCGGATCCGCGATGCCGTGCCGATCCGCAGCGCAGCCCCCTTCAGAATATCTCCGCGGGCGCC
>CALLYX010000440.1 GCA_937858775.1 uncultured bacterium
GATCTTGATGCCTCGACCCAGGCCTTGCTGAACCGTGGGGCGCGTCTGACCGAGTTGATGAAGCAGGCGCAATATTCACCGCTGACCAATGCGGAAATCGTCTGCGTCATCTTCGCCGGCACCAACGGCTATCTTGACAAGATCTCGGTGAAGGATGTGGGCCGGTTTGAAGCCGATCTGCTTCGCCACCTGCGCTCCAAAGGCAAAGCCTTGCTGGAAGACATCACCATGAAAGACCGGAAAGTTTCGGGCGATCTGGAGAAAGCCATGCGTGCAGAACTTGACGCTTTTGCGAAAGACTTCGCCTGAGGGCGGGGCAGGGGAGATAATCTATGCCCAGCCTTAAGGACTTAAAAAACCGCATTGGCAGCGTGAAGAACACGCGCAAGATCACCAAGGCGATGCAGATGGTCGCGGCGGCAAAACTGCGCCGCGCCCAGGAAGCTGCCGAAGCCGCCCGTCCTTTCGCAGAGCGGATGACGGCGGTGATGCAGCCGCACCCCGCGCCGAATATGAGCCTCCCCTTCCACGAGAGCGGCACGGTCACCATGTCGGTCGCCATGAAGAGGGCGCCCAGCACCGCGCCGCCCGCAAGCACGGCGAAAGCAGGGTCGCGGCCGCTCAGGCGGCTCGCGATCGCCAGGCATCCGAGGAACGATGCCGGGGCGTGCCAGGTGATATCCCTCCTCCAGAGGAGATAGAGCGCCCCGGCCAGGAGGAGCAGCGTCGAGGTCTCCCCGATGCACCCCCCGGTCCGGCCGAGAAACATGTCCGCGTACGATGGCAGCGGGAGCGCGAGCTTCTCCTTGATGATCCCGAGCGGGGTCGCGCAGGTGACCCCGTCGCAGGCGCCGTAGGGGCGCCAGGAGGTCATAGGCACCGGGTATGAGGCCAGGAGGAAAGCCCTTCCGATCAGGGCGGGGTTGAAGATATTGAATCCGAGGCCGCCGAATGCCTGCTTGGCGATGGCGATGGCGGCGACGGAGCCGACGACGGTCATCCATGTCGGAATGCCGGGTGGAAGATTGAATGCCAGCAGGATCCCGGTCACCACGGCGCTGCCGTCGGAGACCGTCACGGGTCTTTGCATGATCCTCTGGGCGGCCGCCTCCGCGAGCACGCACGATGCAACGCACGACGCCGCCACCCTCAGCGCGTCCAAGCCGAACGACCACACCCCCCAGGCAAGCGCGGGGAGAAGGACGAGGTTCACCCGCCACATGACCCTTTCGATCGTCTCCCCCTCGCTGACAAACGGGGGGGAGGAGAGGATAAGGAGACGTTTCGACTCAGCCACGCTTCCCCCCCCTCCTCGAGAGCTCGAGCTTCGCCCTCCGGAACCCTTGGATCTGGCCCATCCCGGAGGTGCAGACGAAGACGCACGCCCCGCACTCTATGCAATCCCTGACGCCCAACTCGCCGGCGGCCTCCCAATCCCCCTTCTCCACCGCCCGCCGGATGAGCGCCGGGGAGAGCCCCATCGGGCAGACCTCGAGGCATCGCCCGCAGCGTATGCAGGGGCGCTCGCGCCCCGCGGCGATCTCGCCCTCCAGCAGGGCGATGATCCCGGAAGTGCCTTTCACGATCGGGACATCCTCCGTCCCCTGGGCGACGCCCATCATCGGTCCGCCCATGATCAGCATCGCCGTGTCCGGGCTGAGTCCGCCGCTCTGCGCGAGCAGGTCGCCGAACGGCGTCCCGATCCTGACGAGCCAATTCCCGGGCTCCCCGACACCGCCTCCCGACACGGTGACCACGCGCTCGAACAGCGGCTTCCCGGCGCTCACGGCCTCCCAGACGGCGACGGCGGTCCCGACGTTCTGGACCACGGCCCCGACGTCCGCGGGGAGCGCCCCGGCAGGGACGCTACGGCCGATGATCGCGGCGATGAGCTGCTTCTCCGCCCCCTGCGGATATTTGACGCGAAGCGCCACGGGCTCTATTCCCCCGGCGGCCGCGGCCGCCGCCGAAACCGCCTCCAGGGCGTCCGGCTTGTTCGCCTCGATGCCGATGAACGCCTTTCCGACACCCGCCGCCCTCATCAAGACGCGGGTTCCAGCCACTACGTCGCGCGCGCGTTCGACCATGACGCGGTGGTCGGCGGTCAGGTACGGCTCGCACTCCGCCCCGTTCACGATGACGCAGTCAAGCCGCTTCCCGGGCGGCGGCGAGAGCTTGATGTGGGCCGGGAACTGGGCCCCGCCGAGACCGACGACGCCGGCCGTCCGTATGCGCTCCAGGAGCTCCTTCGGATCGGCGGCGAACGGGTCGGGCAGCCCCTCCCCCCACCCGCGCTCGTCCTTGCCGTCGCCCTCGATCTCGATCGCGGCCGCCGAGCCGCCGTACGGGACGGGAACCGGGCCGATCGCCCTGACGGTACCGGAGATGCTCGCGTGGATGGGGACGGAGACGGGCCCGCTCGCCTCGGCGATCGTTTCGCCGGTCCGCACGCGCTGCCCCGTGGACACGGCGGGGATGGGGGATTCCCCGGCGTTCTGCTTGAGCGGAATCCGTACGCGCGCGGGGAGGGCGGCGACCCGTATCGGCCGCGCCGCTGTCATCTCCTTGCGCCCGGGGGGATGGATCCCGCCGCGGAAGGTGCGCAGCCTCACTCGACCTCCAGCCGGCGGACGTCGATGACCGGCACCCCGGAGAGATGGCGCGAGACCTCGTACCCCCAGATCCGCACCTTGTCGCCCAGGTGGTGGCTGAGGTTGATCGTCCGCGAATCCATGAGGCAGACGGCGCTCGGGAAGAAGAACCCCTGGACGAGGCAGTACGGCGCCCCGCTCAATCCCATCGTCTCCGCGGCGACGATCTTCCCCTGCCGCCTGCACGGGATGCCCCCCGGGGGGGGCGCCGCGGACGGCACCCCTCCCGCGGACGCCGGCACCCGCGCCGCGTCGGGCGGCTTCACCTGGGGCCCGGAGGCCTGCGCCGGGCGCGGCTGGGCCTCAGCCGCCTCCGGCCCCCCGCCCTCGCCTTCCTCTTCATCCCCGGCGACGATGGCGATCAACTCGGCGCTCACCCACAACTCCACGCAGTCGGGGGCCTTGATCGCCGTCCACCCGCCGTCCTTTTCGATCTCGTCGACCTCGTCGCCGCGGTCGAGCTGGCAGAGAACGGTCGACTTCTCCGAGGGCTTCGCCCGGACATTGAGCCGGCCGCAGGCCACCTTTCCGCCGGCAAGATACCGGGTGGATACGTAGCACGGAACGTCTTCCGGCGCCTCGATCCGGTACCAGCCCTTCTCGAGGCCCGTGACGGTGACGCGCGCCCCGCGGTCGAGGCGGAAGACCGCCTCGTAGTTGAGGCTGCGCCCCGCGCGGAGGTTCGTCCTGTCGGTGGTGATCTCCCCGTCGCAAGGGAATCGCGGCGGTCTCGCCGCCCCCGCAAGATCAGCCGCGCCCGCGGCCGCCGCCAACACCGCCGCGGCGGCCGCCATCCCGCGTCCCGCGCCTGCAACTCTCATCGGTCACACCCCCCGCCCCCCGCCTTCCGGCGGGCGGCGCTCCCTTTCCGGCCCCGGCGAAGAGCCGATCGATGTCGCCCCGATCCATCCGCCGCCAGGCGCCCGGGGAAAGTCCGCCCAGGGACAGGCCGCCGATCGCGATCCTCCGCAACCGCCTCACGGGGCGGCCCACGGCGAGAAAGATCCGTTTCACCTGGCGGTTCCGCCCCTCCCGTATCCGCACGACGACGCGTTCCCCGCCCTCGAACGCCTCCTCCCGGAGAATGTCGGCCGGGAGCGTCCTCCTGCCGTCGAGCACGATCCCCCGCTCGATCCCCCTGCGCCCCTTCGCATCCAGGGCGCCCTTGATTTCAACCTGGTACGTCTTCCCGATCGTCCCGCGCGGGTGCGCGACCCGCTGGGCGAAATCGCCGTCGTTGGTGAGGAGCAGGAGCCCTTCCGCGTCCGCGTCCAGCCGGCCCACGGTGTACAGCCTTTCCCGCACGCCTTTCAGGAGATCGTGGACGGTGCGGCGCCCCTTTTCGTCCCTGCTGGTGCAGATGAACCCGGGCGGCTTGTTGAGCATCAAGTAGACCTTGCGCGCCGGCCGCACGCGTTCCCCGTCGACCGCGACCACGTCCCTTTCCGGATCCGCCTTCGCCCCGGGCCGGGTCACCGCCCTCCGGTTCACGGAGACGCGCCCCTCGAGGATGAGTTTCTCGCAGCCCCGCCTCGACCCTATCCCGGCGTCGGCCAGAATCTTCTGAAGGCGCTGCTCCATCCCGCCCCGCGTCAGCCGACGACCTTGGTCTTCTGGAGGCCCAGCGCCTTGTCTCCCTCTCTCCACTTTCCCTTCGTCTTCAGGATATCGATCCGTTCGTACCGCTTGAGAACGTTTCTCCGCACCTTGATCTTGCCGCTCCCGCCGAAACTCGAATGCCTGCTCATCCGCACCGCTCCTCTTTATCCGGGTCGTAGCGTCCCGCTGATCCGGCGCGCCTCGCTTGAACTCCGGAGTGCCGATCATCGGGCCGCTTATTCTGAAGCATATCGCCTTGCCCGTCAAGGTGATTGGCCGGCGCGCCTCACCCTTCCATCCGCTCGAAGAAGTGGCACGCCGACCGCCTCCCCGGTCCCGAGGGCCTTAGATCGGGCTCCATCTCGCGGCAGGGCCCTTCCGCGAGGCCGCACCTGGGGTGGAAACGGCAGCCGGAAGGGAGGTCGAGCGGATCGGGCACGGCCCCCCCGATGGCCTCCAGCCTCCGGCGCCGGTCCCCCATGCGGGGGATGGACCTGATCAGCGCCCGCGTATACGGATGCCGCGGCGATGAGAGCAGGTCCCCCGTCGGCCCCTCCTCGACGATCTTGCCCGCGTACATGACGCTGATGCGCCCGGCCATCCTGGAGATGACGCCCAGGTCGTGAGTGATGAGGAGGAGGGCCATCCCCGTCGACGCCTGGATCTCCACGAGGAGATCGAGTATCTGTGCCTGGATCGTCACGTCCAGCGCCGTGGTGGGCTCGTCGGCGATGAGGAGGGCCGGGGCGCAGGAGAGCGCCATCCCGATCATCGCCCGCTGCTGCATCCCCCCCGAGAGTTGATGCGGGTACTTTCGCATGCACGCGTCCGGATCGGGGATCCGCACCCGGGCGAGGGCCTCGCGCGCGATCCCGCGCGCCTCCCTCCGGTCCGCCCGCCGGTGGAGCCGCACGGCCTCGCGGATCTGGGCCCCGATCGTGTAAACCGGGTTGAGCGAGGCGAACGGGTCCTGGAAGACCATTGCGATCTCCCTTCCCCGCACGCGCCGCATCTGGCGCTCGTCGAGGGCGAACAGGTCGCGCCCCCGCCACAGCGCTTCCCCTCCCGCGATCCACCCCTGGCCCGGCTCGATCAGGCGCATGATCGCGAGGGCCGCGGCGCTCTTCCCGCAGGCGCTCTCCCCCACCAGGCCCGCGGTCTCCCCTGCGCGGATCCGGAGCGAGACGC
>CALLYX010000441.1 GCA_937858775.1 uncultured bacterium
TGTATATGTCGCGCGGGCTCATGACGCGAATGAGGAGCGCCGGGGTGCCGGCGATATCCGGCACGAGCCGGTATCCCGTCACCGCCTCCCGCCCGAGGGGCCGCACGATATCCGCCCGGGAGCGGAGCAGCTCCGAGCGGGCGCGGAGGAACTCGCCGCCGAGGCCGGTCGAGCGGAACGGCTCGATCACCAGCGAGACGTGCGTCATGGCGGCCAGGGAGCGGATCATCCGCGAGTCGAGGGAGCGGACCATTACGAGGGAGCCGCGGATCGGACCCCGCCCTTCGCCGGTGAGGATGGGGCGTGAGGCGATGAGGATGGGTGCGGAGGGGAGCGCCACGATCCCGGCCGTCCTGTCGCGTGGGTCGCGGTGCGTCGTCAGGGGGCCGCCCGGAACGAGGGCGCGCGCGAGCTCCCCGGGGAGGGGCGTCTTGGCGCCCGCCCCGCCGTCAAAGCCCGTGCCGTAGACGACCCTCCCGGCCGGATCGACGAACACGATGGCGTCGATCTTGAGCGCGCCGAGGGTGACGTCGTTCAGGTTACGCCTGAAGAACCCCTCGTCCCGCCCGGCCACGTACGCGCACGTCTCGTCCCACCATGCCCAGTCGCGCGTGATGAAGTCGAGTTGCTCGACCTCGCCGGCGAGGGCGGAGCCCACCCGCTCCATGTTGCGCATGACCCTGTCCTCCTCGATCCCGGTGAAACTGGCGAGAAGAATGAACCGGGTGGCCGAGTAGAAAACGGCGATCAGGCAGACGATCATGCCGCTGTAAACGGCCAGGATCTTCGCGCGCAGGGTCATGCGTATCTCCCGGTGCTTCCGTCATGCAGTATAGCCCGGCGCGGGGGGGGCGTCAACGCCCCCCCCGGGGCCGCCGGCCGCGTCCCCAAAACCGGCCCGCACGGGCGGAGGGTTGCGGATTGACCGCCCGATAGGCGGCGGTGTATGCTAATGCCGCTATGAAGATACGCATGCTCGCGGCCGCCATCTCCGCCGCGCTCCTCCCGGCAGGCTGCATGACCCCCTCATACCACCCACTTCCAGGCCCGCCCGCGCACCAGCTCTCCATCAAGGCGGTCGACTTCGAGCGAGAGATCGCCAACCGGGAGTGGAAATCACTCGTGGATGTCGCCGTCGACCGGGCGTCGAACGCCGTCGTCCTTGACGGCTCCACTCATCAGGCGGCGGTCTGCGAC
>CALLYX010000442.1 GCA_937858775.1 uncultured bacterium
AAGCGCCAGCCGGCGGCGCGGTTCATGTTTTCCTGCGCGAGGCCGGCGAAGCTCGCGAGTTCCTGCAGCGTCAGTTCGGCGGCGATCAACACGCCGTCATCGTCCTCGACTTCCCGCGCCAAGCGCTCGGACATTTCAGTGATCACCTGCCAGGCATCCGGCGACAGCCGCTCGCGCAGGGCCGAGCCGGCCTGGCGCAGGTTGCGCAGTGTGTAGCCGACGCTGGGCGTGTCCTCGGTGTCGCCGAGCGCGCCGAGCAGATAGTCGAGCGCCTCCCGGTCGCGCGAGAAGAGGATATGGCCGCCGAAGTCGAAGGAGAGGCCGTCATGGACGATCGTGCGGCAGAGCCCCCCGCAAGCCGCGTCGCCCTCGAGGATCTCGCATCCCTCGCCGTACCGGTCGGCGAGCGCGAGTCCCGTCAGACCCCCCCCGAGGATGCCCAGCCCCATAATCCGCCTTCCGCCGCCCCTACCGGCCCTCCGCGCGCATGCGGAGATACGAGGTGACTAGATGGTCGAGGATCATGTGGAAATCCTCCACCGGGCCGTACTCCCCCTTCGGGGTCTCGAGGTGGATCGAGAGTCCCGCCGCGGCGCGCATCGCCCCGCCGTCGAAGCCGGTGACCGCCACGGTTCGGGCCCCGCGGGCGTTGGCGTATTCGATCGCCCGGACGATATTCGGCGAGTTCCCGCTGGCGGAGATGCCGACCACGATATCCCCCTCGCGGAGCAACGACTCGAGCTGCGCGACGAAGATCCGCTCGTATCCCTCGTCGTTCGCCAGGGCCGTGATGAGGGAGACGTTGTCGGAGAGGCTGATCGCCCTGAACGGCGGGGCCCCCGCGGCGCGCGCCCCCTTCCCGAGGTCGTTGGCGAAATGTGAGGAGGTGGCCGCGCTCCCGCCGTTCCCCATGAAGAAGACCTGGCGCCCGCCCGCTCGGGCCTCCTCGAGGAGCCCGGCGAAACGGGCGACCGCCTCGATGTCCACGCGGGAGAGGAGGCCCGCGAGATAGCCGAGATAACCCCTGGCGTATTCCGCGCACGAACCGGACTCCGAGAACACCCTCTCGACGTTGTTCATCTCTCACTCCCCTATGTAGATGATCTTGGACCCCTGCGGCTCGTAGCCCACCTCGACCTCCATCAGCCCGCCCATCGCGCGCCGGACGCGGGCTCGGTTCTGGGGCTCGACGTAGAAGAGGAGAAACCCGCCGCCCCCCGCGCCGAGGAGCTTGCCGCCGAGGGCGCCGGCCGCGCGGGCCTTCTCGTACCAGGCGTCGATCGCGGGGTTGGTGATGCCGCCGGCGAGTTCCCTCTTCAGCATCCAGTTCCTGTGCAGGAGGTCGCCGAACTCGTGCAGGTTCCTCCCCGAGGTGAGGATGGCGGACGCCTCCGGGGCCATGTCCCTCATCCGCTTCAGGATGTCGAGCTTGCGGGCCGTGCCGCGCGTCTGCGCCTTGAGTATCTTCGACGCCGGGCGGGTCCATCCCGTGAAGAACATCATGAGATTGGAGAAGAGGGCCGCGCGCGTCTCCGGCGCGCAGATCACCGGCTCGACGTACACCGTTTCGTCCGGGTTGAAGCTGATCTGGCGGAGCCCCCCGTACGCGGCGATATACTGGTCCTGCTTGCCGATCGGCTCCCTGAGGATCCCGATCTCGATCCGGCACGCCTCCATCGCCAGTTGCTCCGCGGAGGCGTACTCGTTCTTGAACGCGTGGAGGGCGTTCAGGAGTCCCACCGTGAAGCTGCTCGACGAGCCGAGGCCCGTCTGCGACGGGATGTCCGCCATCGAGTGAATCTCGATGCCGCCGTCGAGCCCGACGAGCCGCAACGCCTCCCGGACGATCGGGTGGCGGACATCCTCAGCGCGCGCCACGAGCTCGGTCTTCCGGTAACTCACCCTTATCCTGTAGTCGAAGTAGCTCGACAGGCGGCTGACGGTGATGAACATGTACTTGTTGACGGCGGAGCTCACCACCGCCCCCTGCGTCTCGGCGTAGAACGCCCTCAGGTCGGTCCCCCCGCCGACGAAACTGATGCGGAACGGCGTCTTGGATATGATCATTTGCGGAGCCACGCCTCCATATCCGCGATGCGCTCCCTGGTCCCTATGTCGAAGAACCTGTGCGCGCTCCGGTAGCCGGCGAGCGCGCGCTCCCTTATGAGGGCCGGGTATACCTCCCGCTCGAGCGACACCACCCTCCCGGCAGGAATCCTTTCCAGGACGGAGCGGCGGAAGGCGAGCACCCCCGCCTCCACCCATTCGAGATCGGGGGATGCGGATGCCTTGTCGTAACGCGCGACAAGCCCATCGGGGGAGAGGGCGACATTGCCCCGCACGCGCGTCGCGCCCGACGGGTCGCGGTAGACGGCCATCATCCCCTCGCACCCCGCCCGGCGGAATGCCGCCTCGAACTCGGCGTACTCGAGCGGCAGGAAAGAGTCGCCGTAGATGAGCATGAAATCCCCCCCGATCTTCGCCTCCGCCAGCTTGAGCGCCCCGCCCGTGCCGAGGAGCTCGCGCTCCTGCGAATAGTCGAGCTCCATGCCTATCCCGCGGCCGTCCCCGAAATACTCCATGATCCGCTCGCCGAGGTGGCCCACCAGAAGCAGGGCCTTCACGATCCCCTGGCGCTTCAGTTCCTCGAGCTGGATGAGAAGGAAGGGCCTCCCCAGCACCGGCGCCATCGGCTTGGGGATGGCGAGCGTGACCGGCCGCAACCGGGTTCCCAAACCTCCGGCGAGGATGACGCACTGCATCATTTAAACCCGAATCCCGGATGCGAAACGCCGCGGGCCTTGACGATCCGTCCAACCGCCGCCCGGACGTCGCGCCCCGGAAGATCATACACCTCATCCCGTTCGCGCGCAAGCACGCCCCGTCCCGCGCTTTGACCTTTGCGCTCGGAATATCCGTCGGCGCGGCTTGCCTACGCGGCCGGGTCCGGCGTCCGGTTTCCCGGGACTCCGAAATACTGCGCCACGAGCTCCCGCACCCCCCTCCGC
>CALLYX010000443.1 GCA_937858775.1 uncultured bacterium
CAACAAAACCGTTTACATCGTCAACGCCGGGGGACATCGCCTCCCGATCAGCATTTCCACGGCCCTGCTGAAGGATGACCGGGGCGTCATCATCGGTGCCGTCGAGACCTTCCGGGACATGAGCATCGAGGAGAAGCTCCGCAAGACCATCGAAGAAGCCTATTCCTTCGAGGACATCGTTTCCAAGAGCCACCGAATGCGGGAGATCTTCGGCATCCTGCCCGACATCGCCAACAGCGGCAGCACAGTTCTGATCGAGGGCGAGAGCGGCACCGGCAAGGAGCTTTTCGCCCGGGCCATCCACAACCTGAGCTCGCGGCGTGACAAACCCTTTGTCGCCGTGAACTGCGGCGCCCTGCCGGACACCCTGCTGGAGTCCGAGCTCTTCGGGCACAAGCGGGGCGCCTTCACCGGCGCCGCGCAGGACAAGCCGGGCCGCTTTGCCCAGGCAAAGGGCGGCACGCTGTTTCTCGATGAGATCGGCGAGGTCAGCCCGGCCCTCCAGGTGCGCCTCCTCCGCGTCTTGCAGGAGCGCGCCTTCGAGCCGCTCGGGGGGACCCGGACCGAGACGACGGACGCGCGCGTCATCGCCGCGACCCACCGGGACCTCGCGAGGCTGATCGCGGACGGCTCGTTCCGGGAGGACCTCTACTACCGGGTAAACGTCATCAGGCTGGAGCTGCCGCCTCTGCGCGACCGCGCGGTCGACATACCGCTGCTCGCGGCGCATTTCATCGAGAAGTTCAACCGCCTCCAGGGGAGGGCCGTGAGCGGGATCACGCCGGAGGCGCTTTCCGCCCTGGCGGCGCACGAATGGCCCGGGAACATACGGGAGCTCGAGAACGTCATGGAGCGCGCCTTCATCATATGCGGCGCCGGCCCGATCGACCTCGCGCACCTGCCGCCCGAGCTCATCGCGCGCGGCGCCCCCCTGCGCGCCGCGCCGGACGCGCGCTCCGCCCACGATCTCCTGGACGAGCAGCTTATAAGATCCGCCCTCAGGAAGCACGGGGAGAGCCGCCTCGCGGCCGCCAGGGAACTCGGGATCCACAAGACGACCCTCTTCCGCAGGATGAAGAAACTCGGGATCACGCCGCCGGCCGCCGGCGGGCGCTCCCGCGGGACCCGACGACAGTAGCGTTTATGCACTGCGTTCCAGTCCATAAGTAGCGATATCGCTACTCCACCCTGGCCCGCCGGAGTGCGCGCGCGTTTATATCATATTGGCCGCCGCTATGTTACGTCCTGTCCGGCGTTTTGGGCGCGGATGGCATGTCACTTGCACTAATCATTATGTGCGCAGTAGAATGGAAGCCGGGCTGGAAGGGTCTCAATGACCAGCATGAACAAGGCGGCGTTCGCCTGTAACGACGATCGGATCGCGCCGGTGTTCGACACGGCCAGGAGGGTGCGCCTCGTGGAGGCCGGCTCGGGCAGGATCCTCGCGGCGTCGGAAGAGGCGCTCGGCGAGGAAATGCCGGCGCGGCGCGCCGCGCGGCTGGAGGAGCTCGGCGCCGGGACGCTCGTCTGCGGGGCGATATCGAGGCCGCTGCACGAGATGGTCGTTTCGCGCGGCATACTGGTCATCCCGTTCGTGGCCGGCGACCTCGACGAGATCGTGGCGGCGTGGCTCTCGGGCGCCCTTCGCGGGGACGCTTTCGCCATGCCGGGGTGCTGCGGGCGGCGGGGGCGCGGCTTCCGAGGACGCGGCCGGCGGGGTGGATTCGGGAGGGGCGGGGGTTTTCAATAAACGTTTCGCATCTGCGGAAAGGAGGGTGTTATCATGCCCAGGGGAGACAGGAGCGGACCGATGGGAATGGGCCCGATGAGCGGGCGCGCGGCCGGGTATTGCGCGGGTTTCGGGATGCCGGGTTATGCGAACCCGATGTGGGGCTACGGCCGCGGCCGGCGCTTCGGGATGGGCTTCGGCCGGGGCCGGGGCGGCGGAATGGGTTTCGGCCGGGGATGGGGAAGCCCGTACGGGCCGGCGTGGTTTCCGGGCCGCTACCCGGCGCAATACGCAGAGCCCGATCCCGAGACGGAGAAGCAGGCCCTGAAGAGCCAGGCGCAGGCGCTCCAGTCGGAACTGGAGATGATCAAGAAGCGCCTGGAGGAGGTCGAGGCCTCGACAGCCGAGAAGTGAGAGGGCGCGAGCCGCAGGCGGGCGCGGGGGTCGGGCGTACGCCCGGGGGTGCTTCATGATTCTCGCGGTCGCTTCGGGCAAGGGCGGAACCGGCAAGACGACCGTCTCGTTGAACCTGGCGCGGGCGTTCGGATCGCCGGTTCGCCTTCTGGATTGCGACGTGGAGGAACCGAACTGCGGCCTGTTCCTGGCGGGCGCCGTGAGAAGCCGGGAGACGGTGTCCATCCCCATCCCGGAGGTGGACGCGTCGCTCTGCGACGCCTGCGGCGAATGCAGCCGGTTCTGCGAGTACAACGCGATCGCGTCCCTCGGCGCGGCGCCGACAGTTTTCGCGGAGATGTGCCACGGCTGCGGCGGCTGCGCGCTCGTCTGCCCCCGCGGCGCGATACGGGAACGGCCGTGGCGCGTCGGCACGGTGGAGACGATCGACTCCGGCCCGATCGAGCTGACCCAGGGGCGGCTCGACATCGGGGTCGCGATGGCCCCGCCCCTGATTCAAGCGGTGAGGACTCGGGATCGAGGCGACATCCCCGCGATCATCGACGCCCCCCCCGGCACATCGTGCCCGGTGATCGCTGCGATCCGCGGGGCCGATTTCACGGCGCTGGTGACGGAGCCCACGCCTTTCGGCCTCCACGACCTGACGCTAGCCGTTCACACGGCGAGGGGGCTCGGCCTGCGCTTCGGCGTGGTGCTCAACCGCGCCGGCTCCGGAGACGACCGGGTGCATCGCTTCTGCGAAAAGGAGGGGATCCCCCTCCTCGCCGAGATCCCGGACGACCGGAGGATCGCGGAGGCGTACTCCCGGGGGGAGCTGATCGTGGACGCCATCCCCGGGTACAAGGCCCTTTTCGAGGGCCTCCTGGAGAAGACCATGGGCGCGGCCGCCCGCGGGGGAGGGAACCATGCCGACGTATGATTACGAGTGCGAGGCCTGCGGCGGGAGGTTCGAGCTCCGCCAGGGGATGCGCGACGCCCCGGCCGCCGAATGCCCATCGTGCGGCGGGAAGGTCCGCCGCCTAATCGGCGGCGGCGCCGGCGTCATAATCAAGGGGGGCGGGCGCGGCGCGGGCGGCTGCTCCTTGGATAGCGCCGGCGCGACATGCTGCGGCAGGGAGGAGCGGTGCGGGAAGCCGTGCGGGAGGGCGGAATGACCCCTCCCCCGCCCGCGCACGTCTACGGCCCTGTCCCCTCCCGGAGGCTCGGCCGTTCCCTGGGCGCGGATATCGTGCCGTACAAGGTCTGCACCTACGACTGCGTCTACTGCCAGATAGGGCGTACGACGGATAAGACGCTCGACCGCCGGGAGTATGTCGCCGTCGACGAGGTCATCGCCGGCCTCAAGGAGAAACTCGCCGGCGCGCCGCCGCCCGATTACATCGGAGTGGCCGGCTCGGGCGAGCCGACGCTCAACAGCCGCATCGGCGAGTTGATCCGCGGGATCAAGCGGATGACGAGGGTCCCCGTCGCCGTCCTGACGAACGGCTCCCTCCTCTCCCTGCCCGATGTCCGGGACGCCCTCATGGAGGCCGACCTCGTCCTCCCCTCGCTCGACGCCGGCGACGAGCGGCTGTTCCGGCTGGTGAACCGCCCCCACCCCGGGATCGGCTTCGACGCGATGGTGGACGGGATCGCCGAGTTCACAGCCCGCTTTCCCCGCGACGTCTGGCTGGAGGTGTTCCTGTGCGGCGGCCTCACCGGGACCCGCGCCGAGGCGAAGAAACTCGCCGCCCTCGCGCGGCGGATCCGCCCCGCGAGGGTGCAGCTCAACACCGTCGGGCGCCCGCCGTGCGAAGAGTCGGCGCGCGCCGTCCCCCCGGCCGGGATGAAGGCGTTAGCCTCGATCTTCCGCCCCCCCGCGGAGGTGATCGCCGGGGCCGCGGGCGGGCCGCCGGCCGCCGGCGGCCGCGCGGCGACGGACGATGAAATTCTCGAACTGCTGCGCAGGCGCCCGTGCACGGCGCGCGGCGTGGCGGCGGGACTCGGCCTGCACGTCGCCGAGGCCGTCAAGCGCCTGGAGGCCTTGGCCGCGCGGGGGGCCGCGGAGGCGGTGCGCCTCGGCGGCGTCGTGCACCACAGGGCGGCCAAATGACGGCGGGGGAGCGCGATTTCAAGGAGGGGATCGCCCGGGAGGCCGCCCGCGAGCGGCGCGCCCGGCGGATACTCGGCGTCTGCGCGGGGGACGGCCCGGCGGTGATAACACGGGCCTTCTGGCTTCTCGCGTTGAGGCATCACCCGGACAAGGCCCCGGGCGATCCGAACGCCGAGCGCAACTTCAGGAACATAGCCAACGCCTACGACTACCTCGTCAAGGGGGCGAGGCGGGGGGTCGTCCTCGAGGAGGCGGACCCGCGGCCGGGCGGGGGGGAGAAGGCCGGCCACGGTTGGCGCTACTTCCTCTGGTGGCGGGACCGCTACGGCGGCGAGCGGACGGCGGCCCGGCCCGGGGGGGAGGACGCCGCGGCCCTCTACGAGGCGTGGTACTCCTCCCCCGCCGGCGCCGGGATCGACGCCGAGGAGAAGGCCGTCATAGCCAAGCTGCTCGGCCCGGGGCGCGGGGCGCGCCTTATCGAAGTGGGCTGCGGGACGGGGCATTTCGCCGGATGGCTGGCGGCGCGGGGCTACACGGTATTCGGCGTGGATATCCGCCTCGACTTCCTGCGTTTCGCGGCGAGGGCCGCCAAGGGCGCCTTCGCGGCGGCCGACGGCGCCGCCATTCCTTTCGCGGACGGGGCTTTCGACACGGCGGCGGCGATCACGGCGCTGGAGTTCGCCGCTTCACCGTCCGCCCTTCTCCGCGAAATGCGCCGGGTTTCAAGCCGGAGGATCCTGCTGATGATGCTGAATCCGGACTCCCGGCTCAACTGGCGCAGGCGGCGGCTGGGCCTCGGGGCGTTCGCCTCGGCGAACTTCTGGACTCACGACGAGGCGGTCCGGCTCGTGAAGGGCTCCATCCCGGGCGCGCCGGGCGATTCTATCCGCGGGGAGGTCCGCGAGGATTTTCACGCCCTGCTCCTGGAATTCACGGGATGAGGGCGCGGCCGCCGGTCGAGGCCTTTCCGGATCGCGGGCGCCCGGCAGGAGGGCCCGATGGAGAAACCGTCATGAAGGCGGGAATCATACGCTGCAGGGAGACCGAGGATATCTGCCCCGGGACGGCCGATTTTCTCGCGGCCGCGAAGGGGACCGGGGCGTTCAGGAAGACCGGTCCCGTCGAGATCGTCGGCTACGTCACCTGCGGCGGCTGTCCCGGCAAACGGGCCGTCCCGAGGGCGCTCGAACTCGCGGCGCGCGGCGCGGGGATCGTCGCCCTCGCCTCGTGCATGAGCAAGGGCAACCCGATCCGGTTCCCCTGCCCTCACTTCGAGGCGATCCGGAAGGCGGTCGCCCGCGCCCTGCCGGACGGGGTGCGCATCCTCGACTGGACGCACTGAGGAGGGGCCGCGGTGAAGGAAATAGTGGTCATAAGCGGCAAGGGGGGGACGGGCAAGACGAGCATAGCGGCTTCATTCGCCGTCCTGGCGGACCGGCCCGTCGTCGCAGACTGCGACGTCGACGCGGCCGACCTGCACCTCATCCTCGCCCCGGAGCCGCGCGAGCGCCACGAATTCCGCAGCGGGCGCGTGGCGGTTGTCCGCCCCGCCGACTGCACGGGCTGCGGCGTCTGCGCCGGGCTGTGCCGCTTCGGCGCGGCGGCGCCGGCCGGCGGCGGGACCGTTTACGCGATCGACCCCGTCTCCTGCGAGGGGTGCGGGGTCTGCGTGCGCTTCTGCCCGGCGCGGGCCATCGACTTCCCCGAGCGGCTCTGCGGCGAGTGGATGGTATCGGAGACGCGCTGCGGCCCGATGGTGCACGCCCGCCTCGCGGCGGCTGTCGGAAACTCCGGCAAGCTGGTCGCCACCGTGCGGCGCGAGGCCCGGCGCGTGGCGGCGGAGGCGGACCGCGGCCTCATAGTCGTGGACGGTCCGCCGGGGATCGGATGCCCGGTGATCGCCTCCGTCGGCGGCGCCTCCCTCGTGGTCGCCGTGGCGGAGGCCACCGTCTCCGGCGCGCACGACCTCGACCGCGTCCTCTCGCTCGCGCGCCACTTCAACGTGAGGGCGGCGGTTTGCGTGAAC
>CALLYX010000444.1 GCA_937858775.1 uncultured bacterium
AGGGTGGGCTGCGCGTCGTCGTGCGACTCCCTTTGGTGTGACTTGATCCAGTGCCTACGCTGGGAGTTCGCACTTGCACGCTCCCCGAGAGGACCTCACCGTGACCCAGCCCCAGAGCTTTGGTGTCGACGGCCGCACGCTTTCGTACGTCGATGATGGCGACGGCCCAGCGGTGGTGTTGGCATTGGGTGCTGACTTGGTTGCCGTGCAGCTTGATGTGCTTGTGCACATCCTCGAAGAAGAGGGCTTCCGTGTGGTGCGGGTCGAGTTGGGTGAAGATGCCAGTGCCTCGCGCGCCGACGACATCCTCGCGGTGATGGATCACGCCGGGATCGCGGATGCCTGGGTCGGCGGACACGGGGCCGCGGGTGCGGTTGCCCGCGTCGTCGCGCGCGATCAGGCAGTCCGCGCCGTTCTCGCACGCGATCCCCTCCGCGCCGATCGGCGTCGTGACCACGGGGACACCGCACGCCATCGCCTCGAGGATCTTCACCTTCACCCCTCCCCCCGCGACGATCGGTGCGGCGAAGACCCTCCCCGAGGCGATGAATTCGGAGGCGGAGGAGACGTACCCCGCCAAGCGCACGCCGGCGCCCTCCGCGTCGCGCCGCGCCTCAGCCGATTCGGAAACCTTCCCGCCGATCGCCGCCGTGACCCCGGGGACGGCCTTCCTGATCATCGGGAGCAGCACCCGGCAGAAGTGCCGTACCGCGAGGCGGTTGGCCTCGTTGTCCGCCCCGAGGAATACCAGGTCGCACGACGCGGACGACGGCCCAGGCGGGGCGGACGCGGGAGGCGGCTCGATCTCTACGGCGCAGATTCTCGCCCCGGGAAGCTCCCGCCTGAGGACCGCCTCGTCGTGTGGGGTGATCGCGAATACGGCGTCGAAGCGGGCGATCGTACCCAGCTCGATCTCCTTCTCCCGCGCGAGGTCGGAGCAGTCCCCCTCGCGGAAACGGCCGAGCCGCCGGGCGCGCGCCCCGAGCGACGCGATGAGGCGCGCCGCGGCGCCGCGGGCGGGAGGGGGATCGGGAATGTGGATCGCGCGCAGAAGGGCCGCGTTCTCCCCCCACGCGGACGAGTCGCGCGATCCCGTCGGGCAGAAAAACTCCACCTCCCACCCGAGGTCCGAAATAAAATGCCGCAGCAGCGCGTTGGCGCGGACCTGCGCGCCGTTGGTGACGGGGTGCGTCGTGGAGGGAAACAGGTACAGCATCCTCACGGGCATCGATCCCTCCTGCGCCCACCCGCCGGACCGGTCTACCCCCCCGTCGGTCCGCTCCGGCCGAAGGCGATCCCGAGGGCGCGGAACGGCAGGCGCAACAGGGCCGCCGGGGAGCGCCGGGCGGCCAGGAACGCCTCCGCGATCCTGTACTGTTTAGAGAGCCGGATGGAGTTCAGCTCGTGCCGGGCGGCGGCGCTCTCCCTCGAGAGGAGATCGTATTTTTCCCAGAGGGCCGCTATCTCCCGCACGCGGCCCGCCTCCAGCGCCTTCACGCAGGCGCACGCCTCGACGAGCGCCTCCTCCCGCGCGTCGGCGAGCGCCCGGAACCCTGTCCCGTCCATCGTCTCCGCGGGCGGGGGGGAAAGGTATATCTCCTCCAGAAGGTCGATCGAACGCTCCCAATCCATCATCTTCGCGGTCTCCCTCCCGGCGGCGGCGAGCCGTTCACGGAGGCCGGGATCGCCGATGAGCCGCTTCAGCGCGGCCGCCGCGCCGGCGATGTCGCCCGGTTCCACGACAAGGGCGTTCTCCCCGTCCCTGATCGCCTCTTCCGCCCCGGTGACGCGCGCGACCACGCACGCCCCGCCGCACGCCATCATCTCGATCGGCGGCCCCGACGCCCCCTCCACGCGGCTCATCTTGAGGAGGATATCGCAGGAGGAGTATATCCCGCCCATCTCTCCCATCGGCACGCGGTAGAAATACCGGTCCGGCCGCCAGGACGGGTCCGGGACGCCCCGGTAGTTCACGTACCAGATCTCCGCGCCCGCCGCACGCGCGGCGGCGAACGCCTCCGCGATCCCCTTGGAGGGCATGTCCGCGGGGCCCTCGATCAGCACGCGCGGCCGCCCGCCGCGCGGCGCGAGCGGGGCGCAATCGCGGAAGATCGCCAGGTCGACGCCGTTCGGGACGTAGCGAGCCTCCCGGCCGAACTCCCTCCTCAGCCACTCCCGGATCCAGCGCGCCTCCGTTATGAACTCGAAACCGTAGCGGTACGTGTCGCGGACGAATACCGGCTCGCACCGCCCCTCCGCGTAGAATCTCGTCTCGTCGGACTGGACGAAGTAGAACCTCCTGGGAAGATCCATGCGGCGAACGGCGTGGGCGGTCTCCCACCAGGTGGCCACGCCGATGTCGAGCCCGCGGGGGGCGCGGGAGAGCGGGTATACGGGGACGGAGAGGCCGGGAAACCATTCGATCCGGTCGTCGCCGGCGGTCGAGACGATGCATGCGTCGAACCCGCGGCGGGCGAGGCGGCAGGCGTGCTGGCATACGACGGCGACACCGCCGCAGATCTGCGCGTCGGCGATCAGGTAGGCGATGCTCGGCCGGCGGTCGCCCATCGCCGTCACCCCCCCCGGCGGCCGGCCGCCCCTCTCCCGATCTCCCGTTTCAAGACCGGGAACGCGCGGAGCGCCATGGCGACCGCCTCCGGTATCTTCTTGAGCGGCAGGCCCCGCGACGGGCCGTGCCTGCGCGGGCTGTGGCGCACGGGGACCTCCACTATCCGCCCCCCCCGCCCGGCGACGCGCAGGGTGAACTCGAAGTTGATCAGGTGCCTCATGTACCACTCCTCGTCGAGGACTGGGGC
>CALLYX010000445.1 GCA_937858775.1 uncultured bacterium
TTTTCTACGGAACGATCGCATGGCCGCGTGGCTCCCGGGTCAGAACCGCACCCCAGGACTGATCTTCGGCTGGTTTTCCCACGGCTCGGGCCGGGCCCACGGGATCGAGGATCCGCCCTCGGGGGTGGAGCAGCCGGCCAGGGACGCGATCAGCGCCGCGGAGTACAGAATCGCCGCCGCCCGCGAACGCCGTTTCGGGGTTCCGGAACGTTTCATGGGTTCGGCGCACAGTCTACCACGGGGCTGGGTGCCGCGCAACTGATTCCGAGGGGCGCCGCCTCATTCGCCTCATTCGCCTCTTGACACCGCACCCGCCGCTGGGTTATCCTCGGCCCATAGTCGCGCGCGGCGGCTCGCGCGCACGGGGACAAATCGCGGAGGGAACCGAGCCATGGAAGCCCTGGACAGCGGCATGAGGACCTTTTCGAGAATCTTCGGCCTCTCGCTCAGCGGGAAGAAGATCGCGCTCCAGATCGGGGGGATGGTCTGCGCATGCGTCGCCTCCTTCGTCATCCTCGGGATCGGCAGGCGCGTCCTTGCGGAGAACGCGCAGCCGCTGGTCGCCCTCGTCAACTCCGTCGTAATGATCTTCATCATGTTCCTCACGTGGGGGGCGATCGCCAAGGTGACGGTGGCCGAGGTGGCCGGCCTCCCGCCGGTGGAGATCAAGGGGGCCGTCCGCGCCGCCTGCAAGTCC
This sequence comes from uncultured bacterium, assembly GCA_937858775.1. Lineage (GTDB taxonomy): Bacteria > Auribacterota > Tritonobacteria > UBA1439 > UBA1439 > UBA1439. The sequence goes on from CALLYX010000445.1 coordinate 698, forward strand.
GCCAAGCCGCTCATCATCGCGCCGCTGAAGATCGTCCTCATCATCCTGATCATGATGCTGGCCCACGCCGTATGCGGATGGATCGGGCGCATCCCGGTCGTCGGGGAGATCGTGTGGCCGTTTCTCGCCATCCCCCTCTTCTTCCTGAGCGCCCTCGTCGTCGCCGCCGCCCTCATCCTGCTCTGCGGGACCCTCCTCCTCCCCTCCATCGTCATGGTCGGGAAGGAGAGCCCCGTCAGCGAGCTGAACGATTTCCTGCGCTCCAACACGCTCCGCTTCATCGTCTACCTCGCGGCCACCGTCCTGGTGTTCGCCGTCATATCCCAATTCTTCATGGCGGTGTCGGCCGCGGACGGACGCCTCTCGGCGTGGGCGATGGGGGAGAAGTATTGCGCGATCACCTCCTCCTCCCCGCAGGCGCTGAACCGCGCGTTCGACCGGGTGGCGGGCCCGTTCCTCCTTCTCCCGCAATGCTGCCCCGTGGGCGGGGGCAGGGGGATATGCGGGCCGGCCTCGAGCGGCGCCGGGTTGCGGTGGACTTACGCCTTCGGCGGCTTCGTCTGGGGGGGGTTCACGCTCGTCATCCGCCTCGCGATTCTCTCCCTCCCGTTCGTGATCTGGTCCGTTTCGGGGACGCTCATCTATCTCGGGCTGAAACCCGAGGCGGTGCCGAAGCCCTGAGGGGGCCCGATCCACGAGACGCGGATGAGCCCCGCGCCCGGGGCGGTCCGCGGCGGATTTCCGACCATGCCCACCTACGAGTACGAATGTCCGCGCTGCGGCAGGTTCGAGCGGTTCCAGCCGATCACGGCCAGGCCGCTCAAGGCCTGCCCGAAGTGCGCGGGGGCGGTGAGACGCCTCATAAGCGCCGGGGCCGGGATCATCTTCAAGGGGCACGGCTTCTACGCGACGGACTACCGCAGCCCGGGCTACAGGGAGGCGGAGAAAAAGGAGCGCGATGCCACTGGCGCGGAGAAGAAAGAGAAGAAGAAAAAGGGGGACCGCCGCGCGGCGGCGTCCGATTGAGCGCCGCCCCGCGGATCCCGCCCGTATCCTCGCCGGCGTCAAGGGCGTCGACACCCCCGAGAAGCGGAAACTCTACGACCTCCTACGGGAGCGGCCCCGGCAGCTCTCCGTCTTGAAGCAGCTCGCCGGCCTCATGCGGAAGGACGGCGACCACGCGGCCGCCGCGGCCCTTCTCCGCGCGGGCCTGGCGCTCCAGCCCGGCGACCGCGACATCCAGGCCCACCTCGCCAGGACCTACTGCGAATCCGGCGACGTCGGGCGCGCCATCGCCCTCTACCGGAAGCTGATCCGGCTGAACCCCGACGATCCGATCCCCTACGAGAAGATCGACAGGATCTGCCGCGACCGCGGGATGATCGAGGAGGCGGTTAGGCTCTACCGCGCGATCCCGGCCGGCGGCGCCCTCAAGGAACGCGGCCACGAGCGGCTTCACTTTCTTCTCGTGGAGAAGCTGCGCGACTTCCCGCGCGGGATCGCCAACCTGCGCGAGGCGATAGCGCGATTCGGACCGAGCTACCGCCGCTGCAAGGAGCTGGGGCGCCTCTACGCCAAGAGGCGGGATTGGCGGCGCGCGGCGGGCTGCTACCGGGAGGCGCTCGGCCTCAAGGGCGACGACGCCGACCTGGTCGGCATGCTGGGCTGGGCCCTCGCCGAATCGGGCGACCCCCGCGGGGCGGAGGAGTGCTTCCGCAAGATCTCCGGGACATTCCAGGGGGGCGCCAGCCTAGCCGAGATCCGGCTGCGCCAGGGCCGGCTCGGGGAGGCGGAGGAGGCGCTGAACGCCCTCGCTGCGCGCTACGCCGGAAACTCCCGCGTCGCCATAGGCCGCGCGGAACTCGCCCTCCGGCGCGGCGACGCCTCCGCCGCGCGGGCCCTCTGCGGGGAGGCGATGAAACGCACCCCCCCGTACTTCGCCTTCGAGCTGGCCCACGGCCACGAGGTGCTGGCCGGGGCGTGCAAGGCGCTCGGGGAGAAGGCGGCGGCCGCGCACCACGGCATGCTCGCCGCGGCGCTCAAGGGGGGGCCGGACACCTACACCGCGCTCGCCGACCTCGGCGAGGGCAAGCTCGGCGGCGGAGACCTCGACGCCGCGGAGCTGGTGCTCGGGCGGCTCCTGGAACTCTACCCGGGCAACACGCGCGCCCTCGCGGGGATCTGCGAGATCCGCATGCGCCGCGGGGACCCCCGCGGGGCGGTCCTGGCCGGGGAGGAGGCGCTCGCAAACGCGAACCCGAAATACCGCGACGAGCAGATCCGCTGCCACAAGGCGCTCGACCGCGCCTACCGGCTCCTCAAGGACGACGCGAGGGCGAGGCGCCACCGCGCGCGCGCGGGGGAGCTCGGCCGGGCGGGCGGTCAGTAGTAGCGCTGGGCGACGGGGATTCTCCTGCCGTATCCGAACGCCTTGGATGTGACCTTCAACCCCGGCGGGGCCTGGTTCCGCTTGTACTCGTTCCGCGCCACCTTCTTGATGATCCCGCAGACGAGCCCGCGCGGGAACCCGGCGGCGACGATCTCCTCCGGGCCCTGCCGCTGCTCGATGTAGCGCGCGAGGACCTCGTCGAGGAGATCGTACGGGGGAAGGGTGTCCTGGTCCGTCTGCCCCGGCCTGAGCTCGGCGGACGGGGGCTTGTCGATGCACGCCTGGGGGATCAGCGCGCGGCGCGCGTTTATGGTCCGCGCGAGCGTGTAGACGAGCGTCTTGGGGACGTCGGAGAGGACGGCGAGCCCGCCGGCCATGTCCCCGTACAGCGTGCAATACCCGACCGCCATCTCCGACTTGTTACCGGTGGAGAGGACGAGGGCCCCGGACCTGTTCGAGAGCGCCATCAGGATATTGCCGCGGATCCTGGCCTGGATGTTCTCCTCCGTCGTGTCCGCGGCGCGGCGGCGGATGTGCGGGGCGAGGGTGCGGATGTACGCCCGGAACGCGCGGTCGATCGGGATGACGGAGAAACCGATGCCGAGGGCGCGGGCGAGGGCGCGGGCGTCGGCGACGCTCCCCCGCGAGGAGTACGGGGAGGGCATGGCGACGCCGCGGACGTGCCGGGCCCCGAGCGCGCGGACCGCGATGCAGGCGGTCACCGCCGAGTCGAGCCCCCCGCTCAACCCCACGACGGCGTCCCGGAAGCCGCATTTCCGCGCGTAATCCCTCACCCCCAGGACAAGCGCGGCGAGCACCGCCTCCCCGGGGGGGGGGCTCCGCTTCGTCCGCCGCGGCCCGGGCGTCCCCGTCGGCGAGGACGAGATCCTCGGCGAACGCCTTACCCTGCGCGATAAGCCCGCCGCGAGGGTCGATCGCGAAGCTGCGCCCGTCGAAGACGAGCTGGTCGTTCCCGCCCACCTGGTTGACGTAGTAGACGGGTATCCGGTGGCGGGCGGCGATCCTCCTGGCTATCGCGTGGCGCAGCGCGCACCGCCCGATCGTGAACGGCGAGGCGGAGATGTTGACGATCATCTCGGCGCCTTTCTTCACCAGCATCTCGACCGGGTCGGCGGCGTAGAAGCGCCGGGTCCAGAGCTCCGGTACGTTCCAGATGTCCTCGCAGATGGTGAACCCCACACGCGCCCCGTCCACTTCGGAGACCGTCACCCTCCCCGCCGGATCGAAGTAGCGCGGCTCGTCGAAGACGTCGTATGTGGGGAGGAGCATCTTGCGGAAGACATCCCGCACCGCGCCGCCGCGGATGACGGCGCCCGCGTTGAATAGCCCCTTCCCGACCGCCGACGGATTCCGGTCGATGAAGCCGGCGACGACCGGCATGGCGCCGACCATCCGCGCGAGCCGATCCAGGGCCCTGAGGTTGTCGTCGACGAAGCGCCGGTCGAGAAGCAGGTCCCTGGCGGGGTAGCCGGGGATGCACATCTCGGGGAGGATGCAGAGCCGCGCCCCGCCCTCCTCGGCGCGGCGGACGGCGCGGGCGATGCGCCTCAGGTTGCCGCCGAAGTCGCCGACCGTCGGATTGATCTGCGCGAGCGCGATCTTCATGGCATTTCCGCCCCAGGGGCGCGTTGGCCGCGGGACGGCGATCACCCCACGACGAGGCACTTGGCCCTGGCGGAGGCGACAAGCCCCCCGGACCCGTCCCGCGCCTCCGCCTCGGCGCGCACCAGCCTCCCCGCCCTCTCAGCGATCCTCCCCTCGAAACACACCCGCTCCCCCACCCTCGCCGCCTTCTTGAAGCGGAGTTCGAGCGAGGCGGTGACCGCCTTGATCCCCTTCCGCCAGGCGAGGTTCAGCATGACCTCGTCCAGTATGAGGCCGATAAGGCCGCCGTGGACGACGTCCGTGTACCCCTGGTGCTCCTTGCGGAATACGAAGGACGTGCGCAGCGCCCCGTCCCCTCCGAGGTCGAAGACGAGCTTGAGCCCGGCGGGGTTCTTCTCGCCGCAGGCGAAACACCACCGGTCGTCCGACAATTCCAGCGGATTCATGGCGCTTGTCCACGGGGGATGGCCCGCCGGCCGCGGGGTTGCGGCTACGGGCTCTTCTTCTGCGGCGGCACGCCCACCCTGAACGGGTAGCGCGCCACCAGGGCGTCGTCGAGGCCGACCTCCACCCAGTACAGCCCCTCCTCGCCGAAGCGCACGTTTTGGAAGAAGTTCACCACGATCGAGCCGCGGTTCGCGTCGGTGAGGACGATCTTGACGGGTACGCTCTCGATGATCCTGCTCTTCCTGTCGGGGGCGACGATGGTGGATCGAGCCTGGAACTCGCCGTTCCCGTTGTACCAGGAGTTGGCGATGCAGAGCCGGTGGTGCACGGCGGGGAGCCCCTGGACCCAGATATTCTGGAAGACCCCGATAAAGATGAACTTCCCGTTGACCTCCTGGCGGACATCGTCGCACAACACCGAGTAGACGAGATCGGGTTTCATCTGCATGGCGCCGCCTCTCGACTGGACCGCCGGCCGCAACGCCTAGCGCACCGGGAGCCTTACGGAGTCGAACATGAGTATATTCGCCGTGTTCGGGCCCAGCTCCTCGAGAAACGTGAACGGGGGCCGCTCTCCCGCCGGGGTGATGAACAGGTAAAAGGTGATGAAGTTGTAGCGCATATCCGTGGGGATGGTCACCCGCGGCCGGACACGCGCCGCGTACCGGAACTCGTACCCCCACACGTCCGTGTAGACCGGGTACGGCCCTTGGTACACGTGGCCGTCGAAACGGAGGGAGAAGACGCCGTACGTGGTCTTGGCGAAGCAGAAGACATCGAACGGGGCGGAGACCGGTTCATTCAGCCTCACGTCGAAGAAAAAGCGCTCCCCCGCGACGATCTTGGAGGGGGTGATGGCGAGCGGCTTGAGGCGGGCCGCCGGCGAGCCGGACGCCGCGCAGAGGCACGCCGCGGCCGCGGCGATCGCAGCGCAATATCGTTTCTTCAACCCGCCCCCCTTTCGCCGTATTCCCGCCCCGCACCATAATGGTACTACGCGCGGGGACGTGGCGCAACAGCTTCCTCGCGCCCCAGGCGGGGGGCGCAAAAAAACCGGCGGCAGCGTCTCCGCCGCCGCCGGGCGCTGCCTTCCACTGGAGGCCGCTTGTTACTGCGTCGCCTCCTTCGCGGCCTTGCCGGCGTCGCTGACGGCCTTGCCGGCGTCGCTGACGGCCTTGCCTGCGGCGTCCGTCATCCTGGAGATCGCCCCCTTGGCCTTCTGCTCCGGCGTCTCCTCCTTCTTCTTGCAGCCGAGCGCCGCCGTGCCCAGCGCAAGCGCCGCCACCACGCAGATCACCCTCTTCATGGCCCCTCCTTCCCACTGGACGCTTCCCGCCCGATATTATGCCGTGCGGGCGCGCGCGACGCAACTACTTCCTTCGCGCGATGAGCTCGGCCGCCTTCCTCCCCGAGAGAAGCATCCCGCCGAAGATCGGCCCCATCCTGGGGCCCCCGAAAACCGCGTTGGCCGCCATCCCGGCCGCCCAGACGCCCGGGTAGATCTCCCTCGTGTGTTCCACTATCGTCCTCTCCCCGGCCTCCGCCCACATCGGCTTCTCCCCCAGAAGGTCCCCGGTGGGCGTCAGCAGCTTCCGCCCGATCTTCCTGACGATGATCCGGGCTATCTCCGCGGCGTGCCCCGTCGCGTCGACCACGCAGCGGGCGCGGGCCGAGAGCGGGTCGACATGGAGCGACGCCGCCTCCACGGCGGTCCATTGGAGCACCACCCCGGCGACCCGGTCGCGCCGTATCATCACGTCCTCGGCGGAGAGCAGGTTGAATATCCGCGCCCCCGCCTTCACCGCCGCGGCGCAGAGGCAGGCCACGGTCTCGATCGAGTCGGTCGTGGCGTAGCCGTCGCCCCGCCGCCTCACGCGCACCCCCATCTCCTCGAGGATCGGGAGCGGTTCGTCCTGGAATACGCAGCGCCTGAACATCATGCCCCCGCCCCACATCCCCCCGCCGACGGAGATGTTGCGTTCGTAGACGGCCACCTTCCTCCTCGCGCGCGCCAGATAATAGGCGGCGACCATCCCGGCCGGTCCCCCGCCGATAATCGCGACATCCGTATCGAGATATTCGGATAACTCCCCGGCGTACTCCTCCAGGA
>CALLYX010000446.1 GCA_937858775.1 uncultured bacterium
AGGGAATACATGACCGAGACCAGAAACACCGGCGACAAGACCATCCACGCCCCCCAGCAGCAGCCGCGCAAGCCGCTGGGTCTGAAGCCACGTGGCGTCGAACGCGACACGGTCCGCCAGAGCTTCTCCCACGGCCGCACCAACACGGTGCAGGTCGAGCGGAAGAAGCGGCGCATTGTCCTGCCCGGCGAGACGGCGAAGCCCGAGCCGGAGGCAGCGGCACCGCGCCCGCCGCAGCCCGAAACGGTGAAGATCACGCCGCGCGACACGGTGGCCCCCTCGCCGCCGAAGCCGTCGCCGCGGGCGTCCATCTCGTCCTCGGAAAGCTGGCGCAGCAGGGGGGCAAGATGGCCGGGACGATGGCGGCGAAGGAGGTGGCGAAGAGTTTCATCCCCGTCCTCGGCACGGTGTACCTGATCCAGAACGTGGCGAAGGGGGTCGAGTTCGTGACGGAGGAGAAGGAGATCACCATCCCGGCGGGGACGACGCTGAAGCTCCACTTCGACGCCGAGGCGAGGATACCGGCGGGGGGGTGAGCGGGGGGCGCCTAGCGCTCCCCCTTCAGCACCACGAGTTCCGGGGCTACCTTGAGGAGGAGCCGCCTGCAGCGCGTCCGTATGTCCTCGATGCTCGTGTAGCCGAGCACATCCTCGGCGAGCGCGCGGGCGTCGGCCAGCTGGACGGAGCGGATCACCTTCTTGATCTCCGGGATTGAGACCGCGCTCACGCTGAACTCGTCCAGCCCCATCCCCAGCAGGATCAGGGCGAGGGACGGCTCGCCCGCCATCTCCCCGCACATCCCCACCCAGATGTTCTCCTTGTGCCCCGCCGTGATGATCTGCGAGATGAGCCTGAGGATGGCCGGGTGCCGCGGCTCGTACAGGTAGGCGATCTTCTCGTTCACGCGGTCCACGGCGAGCGAGTACTGGATCAAGTCGTTGGTCCCTATGCTGAAGAAGTCCACCTGCTTGGCGATGATGTCCGCCGTGAGCGCGGCGGACGGGATCTCGATCATGGCCCCCACCTCGATCCCCTCGTCGAACTTCCGCCCCTTCTTCCTGAGCTCGTCCATGCACTCGCCGAGGATGCCGCGCGCGCGCATCAGCTCGTCTATGCCGGAGATCATCGGGAACATGACCTTGACGTTGCCCTTTGTGGAGGCGCGCAGGATGGCGCGGAGCTGCGCCTTGAAGATGTCGGTCCGCTCCAGGCAGAAGCGGATCGCCCGCCAGCCGAGGAAGGGGTTCATCTCCCGCGGCACCTTGAGGTCGGAGAGAAACTTGTCCCCGCCGAGGTCGAGCGTCCTGATGATCACCGAGTGCGGGTACGTCTGCTCCGCGACCGAGCGGTACGCCTCGACCTGCTCGTCCTCCCCGGGGATGTCGCGGCGGTTCATGAAGAAGAACTCCGTACGGTAGAGGCCGATCCCGTCCGCCCCCTGCGCCAGGGCCCCCCGGACATCCTCCGGGAGCTCGATATTGGCGGCGAGGGAGACGCGGTATCCGTCGAGCGTCTCCGCGGGCAGGTCCTTCAGGTTGACCAGGCGCTCCTCGATGGCGCGCAGCTTCGTCCGGACGTGGGTGTATTTCCTGAGGGTGTCGCGGGTCGGGGAGGCGATGACCACCCCGCCGGTGCCGTCCACGACGAGGGTCTCGCCGGTCTTGACCTTGCGGCTGATGTCGCGGAGCCCGACCACCGCGGGGGCCCTGAGCGAGCGGGCCATGATCGCCGTGTGCGAGGTCATCGCGCCGATGTCGGTGGCGAAGCTGATCACCTTGTCCTTGTGCATCAGGGCGGTGTCGGAGGGGGAGAGGTCGTAGGCGACGATGATCACCTCCTCCGTGAGCCGGCCCACGTCCTCCCGCTTCTTCCCCATGAGGTTGTGGAGCACCCGCCTGGTGACGTCGCGGATATCGCTGGCGCGCTCCTTGAGGTAGTCGTCCTCGATCTGGGCGAAGATCTCGGCGTACTTCCTGCTGACCTGCTCGAAGACGTACTCGATATTGGATCGTTCGCGCTCGATCTTCTTGATCACGTCCTCGATGAAGGAACGGTCCTCGAGGACGAGGAGGTGGGCGTTGAATATCTCCGCATGCTTGGTCCCGAGGCGCTCCGAGATCTTGTCCTGGATCTGGAGGATCTCCTGGCGCGTGCGTATGAGGGCGTCCTCGAAGCGCGCTATCTCGACGGGGACCTGGGCCGCGTCGATATGGCGCTTGATGACGACGACCTCCTCCGTGTCGAAGATGAACGCCTTCCCGATGGCGACCCCCGGGGAGACGCCGATGCCGTGGAAGACGCGCTCCTGCGGCCTGGAAGATTGGCTGGGCATCTCACTCCTCGCCGAACTTGCTGTTGACCAGCTCCTCGAGCGCGCTCACCGCCTCGGCGGCGTCCGCCCCCTCCGCGGTGACGGTGATCTTCAGCCCCTTGCCGGCGGCGAGCATCATGATCCCCATGATGCTCTTGCCGTTGACCCTCTCGCTCCCCCTCTCGACGGTGATCTCGGAGGAGAACTTGCTGGCCAGCTGAACGAACATCGCCGCCGGCCTCGCGTGAAGGCCGAGGGCGTTGGAGATGGTGAGCTCCCTGCGCACGACCATGTCGGTCACGTGCCCCCCCGCCCCGGCCCCCGTCCGCGGCGCGGAGGGGGCGGCGGCGTCACACCTTCTTCATGACTTCGATCAGGCCGCGGTCGAGGGACCGGGCGGCGTGCTTTCCCATCTTCTTCAATCGCTGGTTGAGGGCGGCCGCCTCGAGGAGCAGGACGATATCCCTCCCCGGCCTCACCGGGATGAGCATGTGGGGAAGCCTCTGGCCGAGGATTTCGATCTCCTTGTCCTCGAGGCCGACGCGCTCGTACTCCTTGCCGCTCTCCCACTCCTCGAGGGTCACCACGAGCTCTACCTCCTGCGCGTCCTTGATGCACGTGGCCCCGTAGAGGTCCTGGACGTTGATGATCCCGAGGCCGCGTATCTCCATGTGGTGCTTGACGATCTCGGACCCGGTCCCGACGAGGTATTTCCCCTCGTGGAGCCGGATCTTGACGACGTCGTCCGAGATAAGGCGGTGCCCGCGCTTGATCAGGCCCAGCGCGCACTCGCTCTTGCCCACGCCGCTCTTGCCGCAGATGAGGATGCCCACGCCGAACACCTCCAGCAGGTCGCCCGGGATCGTGGTGGCGGGCGAGAAGCGATTCTCGAGGAATATCGTGGCCTGGTTGATGAGGGCCATGGTCACGACCGGGCTCCTGAAGAGAGGCACCCGCTGGCGGTCGGCCTCCTCCAGCAGCTCCCGGGGGGGGCGGTAGTTGCGGCCGACGATGACGCACGGGACGCGCATCTTGAGCAGCTCGCGTATCCGCCTGCGCCGCAGGGCGGGCGCCATGCTGTTCAGGTAGTTGATCTCCACCATCCCGAGCACCTGGGGCCGCAGGCTGGCGAAGTAGGCGAAATAGCCGGCGAGGGCGAGGCCGGGGCGGTTGAGCTCGGGCACCATGATGCGCCGCTTCAGGCCCTCACCCCCCGCGACGAGGCGGAGCCTGAGCCTTTCCCCCGTGAGCCGGTAGAAATCCTCGACCTTGATCCCGCGCATGATCCCCGCCCCCGGGGCCGGTTCCCGGGCGCCTACCCGCCCGGCTCGATGAGGCCGTGCCCCCCGCCCGCCTGCGCGTAGACGACGCACGGCGTCCGCGCCTCGGTGTTCATGAAGAAGCGGTACCTCTCCCCGGCCGCGGCCATCGCCTCCACCGCCTCCTCGGGGGACTCCCAGCCGACGAGGCGGTCCTCCCTGCGGACGGCGCGCGGCCGCCGGTCGGCGGCGACGGCCTCCTCCGCGTAGACCCGCATCCGGAAGAGGGCCGGCCTGCCGGGGCCCTGGAGCTTCTTGGGGACGAGGTGGCCGATCTCTCCCTCCGCGGGGCGGCAGAGGAGGTTCACCCGCTCGGTGTCGGCGTTCATGAAGACGAAGAAGAGGTGGCGCTGCGTCTTCATCTGGAGGAGCGCCTCGTCGAGGAACATCGGGTTCATGGCGAAGCGGAGGGTGATCCCGGCATCCCCGCGGTCCGCCCCGCCCGAGGCGGGAAGGGGGCGCCTCGCCGGGGCCCTGCGGGGCGCCTTCCGCCTCCGGCCGAGGCGCTCCTTGAAGCGGCGGAGCCGCCGCTCGAGCCTGGCGGCCGCCGAATCGATCGAGGCGTACATGTCGGGCGTCTCCGCGCGGCAGAAGAGCTCGAGGCCCTTGCCCCGCACGGTGATCTCCGCGATGTGGCGGTACTTCTGCACGTCCATGATCACGTGCGCCTCGTTGAGGTGCGGGCGCCTCGTCACGACCCGCCCCAGCTTCTCGCGGGCGTACTCCTTCATCGCCCCGGTGACGCGCACATGGCGTCCGGTCACGATCAGTTGCATGCCGCCTCCTCCGGAAAAGGGCGGGCCGGCGCGGATCGGCCGCTACATCTCGAAGCGCTCGCCCAGGTAAAACTGGCGGGCCTCCGGGTCGTTGATGAGGAAGTCGGAGGTCCCGTGCGTCAGCACCTTCCCCTCGTAGATGAGGTACGACCGGTCCGTGATCGTCAAGGTCTCCCGGACGCTGTGATCGGTCAGCAGGATGCCCAATCCCTTCTTCTTGAGGTTCGCGATGATCTGCTGGACGTCGAAGACGGCGATCGGGTCCACCCCGGAAAACGGCTCGTCCAGGAGCATGAACGATGGGGATGTGACGAGTGCCCGGCTGATCTCCAGGCGCCTGCGCTCGCCGCCCGAGAGGGTGAACGCCTTCTGCTTGGCGAGGTGGGCGATCCCGAGCTCGTCCAGCAGCTCCCCCAGGCGCTCCCTGCGCTTCGCGCGGGAGAGGGGGAGCGTCTCGAGGATGGCCATGATATTCTGCTCGACCGTCAGTTTCCTGAAGATCGAGGACTCCTGGGAGAGGTAGCTCATTCCCAGGCGCGCCCGCTGCGCCATCGGCATCCGCGTGATCTCGCGCTCCTTGAAGAAGACCGCCCCCGAATGGGGTCGTATGAGCCCCACGATCATGTAGAAGGTGGTTGTCTTGCCGGCGCCGTTGGGGCCCAGGAGTCCGACTATCTCGCCCGGGTTGACGGTGATGTTGACGCCGTTGACCACCGCGCGCCCGCCGTAGATCTTCACCAGGTTGTCGGTCCGCGTGAGGGCCGTCCCGCGGGAGCCGTGAGCCGCGGCCGCCAGCCCCTGGGGGTCCCGCGGGGCGGGGGCCTTCCCCTGAGTGTTCTTCATGGCAACGCCTTTCTGAGCGCGCCCGGGGCCGGCGCGGCCGGCAGCCCCCGCGCGTCGTTCGCGAACCCCGGTCCCTGGTCGGAATAGAAGACCATCCGGGCCCGCGGCTCGAATATGGTCCGGTCCTGGTCCTTGAATATCGTGATCCTCTCGGCCGCGTAGGCGTTGGGGCCGTGGAGGATCTTGGGGTCGCCCGTGAGGAGGATCCGCCCGTCGTTCGCGGTATAGACGGCCTTGCGGCTCACGGCCCTCCTCCCGGGCGAGTCGATGACGACCTGCCTCCCCGTCGCGGTGATCTCCCTGACCTGCCGGTCGGCGGGGTTGAAGATCACGATCATCCTGTCGGCGAACAGGTCCCCGCTCCTGTCCTTCACGTGCACCCGGCCCGTGAAGTCGGCGACGTTTTTCGCGTAATCCACCTCGAGCCGGTCCGAGGTGACGACGGTGGGCGGCCCCGCGGCCGGCCGCGCGGCCCGGGCAGGCCCGGACTGGGCCGGCTGCGCCAGCATCGAGGCGGCGAGCAGCGAGGCGGCCGCGGCGATCATTGGATAGGCCCCTTCGCGCCTGTCTGAGTGAAGATCACCTTGACGTTCTTTCTGAGGGCGCCCCTTTTCAGTTCGTGGTCCCAATCCATCCCCGTGCCGGTGGTGACCGAGTTCTCGGTGGCGATGGTGACGAACTCGTCGGTCCTCAGGCGGTGCGTCTCCTTGTTGAAGATCGCCTTGTCCGTGGTGGCCACGGTGTTGGTCCCGTCCTCGGAGAAGAAGATCGCGCGGACATTCTTGAGCTCGATCTCCTCGGGGGTGAGGAAAGACGCGGAGCTCCCCGCCACTTTCCATTCGACACGGCCGTCCTTCCGGGTGGAGTTGAAGGTGAAGCCGTCGCGGAGCTCCGAGCCCGGGGGCTTCGCCTGCGGCTGGGCGTCCTCCCCGGCGGCGGCGAGGGCGCAGGAGAGGCAGAGAAGCGGGAGCGCCTTAGCGATATGCACCGAGCAAGTCCCTCCACCTGCCCTGGGCCTTGAGGATGAGCTCGACCACCTCCCTTAGGGCGCCATCGCCTCCCGCCGTCGCGGTGGTGTAGCAGGCGGCCCTCCGGAGCTCTTCCGGGGAGCCGGGAACGGCTACGCCGAGCCCGGCCCGCGACAGGAGCGGAAGGTCGGGGAGGTCGTCCCCCACGCAGCAGAGCTCGCCGGGTTCAAGGCCGTATTCCGCGTACAGTATACCAAGAATCCGCCCCTTGTCACCCGCCCCCTGCCAGAGGCGGTCCACGCCGAGCTCCCGGCTCCGCCTCGCCAGGGCGGGGGATGAGCGCCCGGAGACGAGGAAGACCATGAGCCCCGCGCGCCGCGCCAGCAGGATCGCGAGGCCGTCGCGGGCGTGGAAGCGCTTGAGCTCGAGCCCCCCCGCGCCGTAGATGACGCCGCCGTCGGTCAGGACGCCGTCCACGTCGGAGACGATCGCCCTGACGCGCCGCGCGCGCCTGAGGATCTCCGCCTTCTTCATGGGAAATTCCGCGGCCTTCCGGACTGGCGGGGGGTCATTCGATTCCGATCAGGTCCACCACGTCGAGCATGCCGACGGGCCTCCCCTTCGCGTCCACGACCGGGATCTCGTCGAGCTTCCGCCCCTTCGGGTTGTCCCCGCGCATGACGCGGAGCGCCTCGACGGCCAATCGCCCCGGGGCGATGGTGATCGGGTTGCGGATCATGAAGTCGCCGATGCGGCGCGATGCGATGTCGGCGCCGGCCTCGAGGGCGCGCCGGAGATCCCCGTCGGTGAAGATCCCGGCGAGCCTGCCGCGGGGGTCGACGACCGCGGCGGCGCCCGCACGCGCCTTGGTGATCGCGAGAAGCACGTCCTTGACTCGAGTCCCCTCCCGGACGATCGGGTTCGATCCCCCGGTGCGCATTACGTCCTTGACCTTGAGGAGCCTCCTGCCCAGCGACCCGGCCGGGTGATAGAGGGCGAACTCCTCGCGCCTCAGCCGCTTCCTGCCGATGAGGGCGACGGCGATGGCGTCGCCCATGGCGAGCATCGCGGTCGTGCTGGCCGTGGGGGCGAGGCCCAGGGGGCACGCCTCCCTCGCCACGCCGACGTCCAGGACGATGTCGCTGTGTGCCGCGAGGGCGGAGCGCGGCCTGCCGGTCATGCAGACGAGGAGGGCCCCTATCCTCCGCACCACGGGAACGAGACGGAGCATCTCCTCGGTCTCGCCGCTCGAGGAGAGGGCGAGGACGACGTCATCCGCCGTGACCATGCCTAGATCCCCGTGCACGGCCTCCGCGGGATGCAGGGAGAGGGAGGGGACGCCGATGCTCGCGAGCGTCGCCTGGATCTTCCTGCCGATGATCCCCGGCTTGCCCATGCCGCAGACGATCACCCTTCCCCGGCAGCCGTGTATCGCCTCGACCGCCTTGCCGAATGCGGGGGTCAGCTTGCGGCCGAGGGCGACGATCGCCGCCGCCTCCACCCTGAAGACCTCCCTGGCGACCTCGTCGTAGGCGCGTCTCTTCCGCACGGCCCCCCTCACTTCCCCGCCGCCGACGCGATCCGGTGGATCGCGGCGCAGGCGTCGAGCAGCGCCCCCGCCTCGGAGAGGGGGAGCTGGTTGGGGCCGTCGCAAAGGGCGCGGTCCGGGGACGGGTGTGTCTCCAGGAAGAGCGCGTCGCAGCCCGCGGCCACGGCCGCCCTCGAGAGGCATGGGACGAACTCCCGCTGGCCCCCCGTGCTCTTCCCGAGGCCGCCGGGGAGCTGGACGCTGTGCGTTGCGTCGAAGACCACCGGCCAGCCGTAGGAGCGCATCAGGGGAAGGGCGCGCATGTCGCTCACCAGGTTGTTGTAGCCGAAAGAGGTCCCCCGTTCGGTCACGAGGATCGCCTTCGCGCCGAACGACTCGCACTTGGCGATGACGTTCTTCATTTCCCACGGCGCCAGGAACTGCCCCTTCTTGATGTTGACCGCGCGGCCGGAGCGGCAGACGGCCCCGATCAGGTCCGTCTGGCGGCAGAGGAACGCCGGGACCTGGAGGATGTCGGCCACCCGCGCCGCGGCCGGGACGTCCGCGGCCTCGTGCACGTCCACGAGGAGCGGGAGGCCGGTCTCCCCCTTGAGGCGCGCGAGGATCTCCAGCCCCTTCTCCAGGCCCGGGCCGCGGAACGCGTCGGCGGAGCTCCGGTTCGCCTTGTCGTACGAGGTCTTGAAGACGAGCGGCACGCCGCGCTCCGCGCAGAGCGCCTTCAGCCGGCGGGCCGTGTCGAAGACGAGCGCCTCGTCCTCGATGACGCATGGGCCTGCGATCAGTACCAGGGGGAGCCCCCCCCCGATCCCGACCCCCCCCGCGTCGACGATCCTGCTCCTCGTCATGGACGACATTGTACGCCCCCGCCCGCCGTATGACAATCCCATCCCGCGGCCCCGCCGCGGCGCGCCGGGTGATGGCCCGGCACGGGGTCCGCCGCGCCGCCTATTTCCGCGAGGCGACGATCGCGCGGACGCGCGCGCCGGCGCGCAACGCGGCTGCGGCGACGACGGTCTGGCCGGGGAGCGGCTGGTCGGCGAAGCGCCACGCGCTGCCCGCACGGTCACGCTCGACGACGATGTCCCGGCCCCCGATCACCGCCCCGCCGTCAGCGAGCCCCGCGGCGATCGTCAGCTGGGCGCCCGCGTCGGGGCCCAGCGTGCCGAGCAGGTCCTGCAGTCCCGGATCGGCCTTCCAGCCGCCGCCGTCGTCGACGAGGACTCCGGCGTCGCTGACGGCGATCGCCTCGCGCCCGGCGAACGCCACGGACGTGAACCGGGCATCCCCGAACCCCGGCGGCAGCGGCTCCTCCGTCCACGTCTTGTC
>CALLYX010000447.1 GCA_937858775.1 uncultured bacterium
CATCCCCCGTGTCTGCGCCCTTCTTCTCGTCGCCGCCCTCCTGCCGCTCCTGCTTCTTCCCGCCGCCCTTTTCCCCGTCCGCCGGCTCTCCGCCCCCCGCGCTCCCGCCGGATTCCTTCCCCTGCCCTCTCTTCTCACCCCGCTTCTCTTCATCTTTCTGGGGTTGGGATTGTGGATCCGGTTTCCCTCCCTCCCCCCCCCCTTGCTCCATCCGATCGATCTGTCTCGATATATCCTGCACGATCCGGCGAAGCTCCTGCCGCATCTGCGCCGTCTGCTGCTGTTCGCCGTACGCAGGCGTGGGCGTCCCGCCCGCCGGGGCATCGCCGCCGCCCGCGGCCGGCGCTGTCGGCGTCGGCGTGCGCGTGAGCATGCTGTCGAACAGGGCCTCCTCCTCATGCCGGGCGTCCGGCTTGTCCGCGCCCGCCGGGCGGACGCCGCCGCTGCGTATCACCCCGGTCAGCGTGAGGGAGGCGTCGAGCAGAAGCGCGAGGGCGATCGCCAGCGCGATATAGGCGGAGGGGGGAACGCGGTGCGGAAGTATCGCGTGGATCCTGTCGGGGCCGAGCTCCGCGGCGATGTCGTCCGCCAACCGGTCGAAGAGCCGCGGCCTTACCGGCTGCGCAGCGTACTCCCTGAAAGTGACGAGGCGCTGTTTGAGCCTCATCTCTCCATCGATGAGCGCCGCAGCCCCGTCCCTGCCGGTCCAGCCGCGGCGCGCCGCGAGCGCCCTGAACGCCGAGAAGCAGACGACGGCCAGGGCGAGAAGGGGGGTTACGGCTGCGGCGCCGGGGAAGATCCGCCTGAGGACGCAGCCGAGAAAGATCGCGGCGAGGAGCGCGGCGAGGATGTCGAAAAGAGCCCGCTCGGCCTTGAGGAGGTTTGCGCGCGCGCGGACGTCCTCCAGGCGCGCCTCGATCATCGCCTCGGGGGAGAGGGCCGCATTCGGACCGGGCCGTCCCGTTCGGGTGAAGCGGAATATATTCATAGGATCATGGAGACGCCGGTCCGCGTGGGGCCGGCGGGCGCGTCGGGGCGGGGATTCACGGTTTCAGGGCGGATTGCGGCGGCGCGTCCTCGACCCAGACCTTTTCCTCCTCCTCCACCCAGTGCCCCGCGGGAACGAGTCTCTCCTCGAAATGCGCCTCGAAGACCTTCCCGTCGACGACCTTCTCCTCGACCCAGACGCGCTTCTTCTGCGAGGTGTCGACCCAGCGGCTCTTCTTGGCGACATCCCAGCGGCCGGGCCCTGTCGCGCCCGCGGGCCTCGTCCTGCCCGTCAACATGTCCTGCTCGACGCCTTGCAGGAGGGCCTTCTCCGCCTTCTTCCTGCTTGCGTTCTCCAGGGAGGAGCCTGCTATGCCGCCCATGAGGCCGCCCGCCCCGGCCCCGATCATCACCCCCTCGGCCACGTGCCCGGTCGCCGCGCCGAGCGCGACGCCCGCGCCCGCCCCGACCAGCGTGCCGACGGCCGCGAAGTTGCGGGTGTTGGCGAAGTCGGCGCAACCGGCGGCGCACGCCACAGCGGCCGCGGCGAACGCCGCGACACATCTTTTCTGCACGGGAGGATTCATGGCGTCTCGAGGTCCAATTATAGCACAACGGGCCCGCCGCACGGGGGGCGTCATCCGTGCGCGCGGGGAGCGGGAAAGGCCCCTCTTCCGGCGGGACCCGGCGACGAAGCGCGGGCGCGAAGGGGCGGCCCATCGGGCGGGGCGTGCGCCAGTGGACTCAGTACCGCCTGCCCCGGTAGTCGTAGTTCGGGGCCGGCATATTCCGGTACCAGTCCACCCCCATCTGGTCTCCCCGAACGTCTATATCCTGCCCCCCGGAGCTCCGCATCCTGCCGTACGAATCCTGGCGCGGGGCGTAGGGGGAATAGTCGTAGTAGGTCCGGCTCGTTGGATACCGGGAATCGGAACGCTGAGGGTAAACCCCCGGCCCCCTCCCGTACGTCCCGCCCGGCGGAAGGGCGCCACCCTTGGGATAGCCGGGTATCGGCCGGAGCGGCCTTTTCGTCGGGACCGCGCCGGGCGAGCCCAGGCCGTCGTCCTCCGCCTGAACCGGGACGGCCCCCGAGGGGGCCGGACCGCCCCCCTGCGCGCTCACGGCCGCGCCCGGCACGCAAGGCCGCGCGTTCGTCGCGACCTATCCCAACTGACCCGTTTCACCCCACTCGATACGTCTGACATATTCTGACACATCGGCGCGAGGCGCGCGCTGTGGCGTGACGGCGCGCCTCACCGTGCGCTGACGCCACGCGCGGTGAGGCCTACACGCGGGGCGGGTCGGTCTCGCGGCCCCAGTGGCGGTGCGCGACGATGGCGTCGTTGAAGGCGCGCAGC
>CALLYX010000448.1 GCA_937858775.1 uncultured bacterium
CCCTACCACAGCGCAGGCCACATTTTCACTTCCTGATTCTCCTATCCCCCTCTATTAAAACCAGTTGGAGTATTCTGCCCCTGAAAAACGGGGAATGTCCTGGAAAGGCGCGCCGCCTGCCGGGCGGGGGCGGCCTACCCCCCGGCCTGCGAGGCGCCGCGAAGCAGCCTCCCGGTCCGCGGCCGGGACTCGAGATAGAAGACGATGGCCCGCCGGAGCATCTCGGAGGCCTCCGCCGCCTGCTGGGGATTCGGCCTGACGCGGAAGCCGCCCGCGGGCGGCGTCGACCTCAGGCGGCGGAGGAAGGCGGCCGCGCCCGGCGTGACGGCGAAACCGTCGGCATGGCGGGGGGCGCAGCGCCAGCATACCATTCCGCCGGCCGCTGCGGAGAAGACCCTCCTTGCGCCGGTCGAGCCGTGGCAGGAGGCGCAGGCGTCGAGGCGGAGGGCGTAACCGAGAAGGGTGAGGAGACGGGCCTCGAAACATGCCAACAGGAGCGCCGGATCCGCGTCGCCGCACGCCGCGCCGAGGGCGTCCCCCAGAAGGCCGTAGACGCCGGCGGACCGCGCCGCGCGCCCGGTCCCGATCTCCACGAGTTCGGCCATGCGGCAGGCGATGGAGAAACGGGAGAAGTCGCCGCGCAGCGGGGCGAAGGCGTCCAGCACGTCGCACTCGCTCAGGACGTTCAGCCCGCGGCGCGGGCTCTCGTAGTAGGTCAGCGCGCAACGCGTAAAAAGCTCGACCCGGCCGAGGAACGGGCTTTTCCTGCGCCGCGCCCCCTTTGCCAGCAGGGAGATCCTTCCGGCACGGTCGCTGAATGCGGTGAGGATGAGGCTCGACTCCGTGGCCTCGCGCCTATGCAGGATGATGCCGCGGACGGAATGGATCATGGTGGCCGGCGCCGCTATTTACGAACCCCGCGTATCTCGAGCGTGATAAGGCCCCGCTTCGTGGCCTCCATGACCTTGAACGAGTATCCCCCCCACTCCATCACCTCTCCCTGGGCCGGGACCCTTCCGCAGAAGGCGCAGATGAAGCCGGCGAGCGTGTCGTATTCGGCGCGCTCGGGGACGTCGATTCCGAGCTCCTCGCGGGCGTCGGCGACGGAGAGGCGCGCGTCGACGCGGTAGACGCCGTCCGCGAGCTTCTCGTAATGCTTCTCCTCGCGCGAGTCGTGCTCGTCCTTGATCTCCCCGACGATCGATTCCAGGATATTCTCGATCGTCACGATCCCGGTGGTGACCCCGTACTCGTCCACCACGATCGCCATGTGCGCCTGGCGCTTCCGCATCTCGGCGAGGAGGGCGCGGGCGGTCGTTGCCTCCGGGACAAAGAAGGGCTCGCGCGCCAACGGGCCGACCTTCGCCTCGGCTGCGCCGGCCTCCCCCATCCGGGCGAGCAGGTCCTTGGCGAGGAGGACCCCCACGATATTGCCCGGGCTCTCGCGGTAGATCGGGATGCGGGAGAGGTGCTCGGCCCTCACCAGCTCGATCGCCCTCCCCCCCGTCTCCTGCTCGGAGAGGCACCGCATCGCCACCCGCGGGGTCATGATCTCGCTCGCCACGATCTCCGGGAACGAAAAGATGCGCCTCACCCACTTCTTCTCCTCCTCGGAGAGCATCCCCGCACGCTCGACCCCGCCCATGCACTGTTCGAGCTCGCTCCGCAGCGGGAGCGGCTTGAAATGGAGCGGCGGGCGCTTTAGAAGCCTGAGCGCCATGTTGAGGCCCCCGTGGCAAACCACCGTGATCGGGGCGAGGAAGATGCCTATGATCCTTATGAGGGGGAGGAGGCTCAGGCCTATCTTCTCCCCGGCGGTCTGCGCCCAGGCCGCGGGTATCAGGCTCCCCGGGAAGGCGATCAGCACCCCGGAGACGAAAAGGGCGATGAAGAAGACGTACGGGGGCAGCGGCCGGTCCCCCAGGAGCGCGGCGAGAAGGAGGGCGAGCGCCACGCAGGATATGCGGCTGAGGACGCGGAACGACCAGGTGATCTGCTGGGAGTGCGTTATCCAGTACTCCACGCCCGCGGCGTTCCGCCCCCCCCCTCCCCTGAGCTTCCATAGGCGCTCGAGCGGGATCGCCTGGAGCGCGGCGCTCCCGAGGGTGCAGAAGAAGATGACCGAGACCAGGATTAGCACCGCGAGCCAGATCAGCATTGGGCCATACCCCCGGTCAGAACCAAAGGTACAACTGGTACAACAGGAGCGTCAGTAGAACGCCGAGCAGCGCCCCCATGACCGCCTCCGTTATCGTGTGTATGCCGGCGGCCACCCTGCACTGCAGCACCATGGCGGCGAGGAAATACGCCAGCGACAGTATGAGGAACGACGACGGGACCAACAGCATGACAACGGTCGCGGCGGCGAAAGCCGCCGCGCTGTGCACGCTCGGCATCCCCCCCCGCAACGGGGTGCCGCTGCGGAACGCGATCTTCACCCCGACCGCCGACATCATGACGAACATGATCGCCAGGAAGACGGCATGCAGCGGAAGGCGGCGCACCGAGTCGGCCGCCGCCATGATCGGCCCCTCCATGGTGCGGGCGAAGACCAGATAGCCGATGATCGCCGCGTTGATGGCGGCGAGAAGGGCGGCCCCCGCCCCGATATCCTTGACCAGGCGCGCCAGGGGATGGTACGTCTCCCTTATCAGGTCGATGGTGAGCTCCGCCGCCGTGTTCATCATCTCGGCGAAGAGCATTATGAAGATCGCCATGCAGATGAACAGGAAATCGACGCGGGATATGTCGAGTATGATCGCCAGCACCAGCACCAGCGCCGCCGCCGCGAAATGGATGCGCATGTTGCGCTGAGTCTTGAGGACGTAGATGATCCCCTCGATGGCGCAGTTGAAGCTGTCTATCAGACGGTGACGTTCCATAGCCCCTTCCGAACGATCTCCCCCACGAGCAGCCGTTGCCGCCGCTCCATCCTCGCCCGGTCCCCCGGCGACCCGTCGTCGTGGCCGCAAAGGTGGAGGATGCCGTGGACCAGGTAGAGGAGCAGCTCGGCGCCCGCGGCGACGCCCATGGCGCGCGCCCGCGCCCGCGCCCGGGCCGCGGAGACCGCCACGTCCCCCAGCAGCCGGGCCCGCCCGCCCGCGCCCCTGTCCGCCATCGGGAAGGCGAGGACGTCGGTTCCCCTGTCCACGCCGCGGTACCTGAGGTTGAGCGCCCGCATGGCCCTCTCCCCGGCGATGAGGACCCCCAACTCCGTCCCCGGCCGGCATCCCTCGCGCCGCATGACGTGGGCCGCCGCCCGGCTGACCGCCGCCGCGTCAATCGCCGGCCGAACCGTGCTCCTGACGAGGACCCTCATCCTCCTCATCCTCCTGTCCCGGGTATTTCACGCGCGTGTGGAACGTGCTCGTCAGCACATGCTCGAACTGCTGGATTATGAGCCGGACGTCGTTGAATGTGAGATCGCAATCGTCGAGCTGCCCGTCCGAGATCCGCCGGTAGACGATCTCCCGCACGAGATTGCCCATGCGCGCGGGGGTCGGCCGGCTGAGGCTCCGCGAGGCCGCCTCGACGGCGTCGGCGAGGAGGATGATCGCGGTCTCCTTGCAGGAGGGCTTCGGCCCCGGGTAGCGGAAATCCTCCTGGTCCACATCCCCCCCGTCCTCCCGCGACTCCTCCGCCCGCCGGTAGAAGAAATAGACGAGCCCGGTGCCGTGGTGCTCCTGGATCATGCGGACGATGACCGGGCTGAGCTTCCACGTGAGGGCGATGTCTATGCCGTCCTTGACGTGGGAGAGGATGATCAGCTTGCTCATGCTCGGGTTCAGCTCGTCGTGCTTGCTCTTTCCGTACGGGGCGTTCTCGACGAAATACTCCGGCTTCCGTATCTTGCCGATGTCGTGGAAATACGCCCCCACGCGCACCTGGAGGGGGTTTGCGCCCACCGCCTCCGCCGCTGCCTCGGCGAGCGTCCCGACCATGAGGCTGTGGTGGTAGGTGCCGGGCGCCTCAATGAACATCCGCCTGAGGAGCGGATGGTTGAGGTCGGAGAGCTCGAGGAGGCGGAAGTCGCTCACCAGGTTGAAGGCGTACTCGAGAAGGGGGAGGACGCTCGCCGCCAGGAACGCGGACGTCATTCCGGAGATCAGCCCGCCCAGCGCGCGGAACGCAACCATAGAGGAGAGGATATTGACGTCGGCTATGACATCGAGGGCGCTTATGGTGATGATGTTCCCGAGGGCGATTGTGGCCCCCGCCCTGACGAGGCCGCTCCTGCGCCGCACCCCGATGGAGGAGTAGACGGCGAGAATCCCGCCGACCGTGCTGACGAGGGCGTAGTTGAGGCTGAACCCCTTGAGGATGCCGACCAGGATCGCCAACAGCACCACGAAGAAAAGGGCGAGGGTGTGGCTGAGGAGGATCGTCAGCAATATCCCGGCCGCCGGCACTGAGACCACCGCGAAGTAGTAGAAGATATTGTTCCACGACGACTGGATGGCGCCGAAGGGGATCATGGAGATGCCGCGGGAGGCGAGAAGCGTCCCGAGTCCTACGAGCTCCAGCAGGAGGAGCAGGGAGTTGCTCCCGTATATCGCCGGGTGGTAGTTGCTCAGGTAGCGCCGCGACAGTATGAGCAGCATCACGACGAGGAGTGCCAGGCCGAGGATGTCGTAGAGGCGCTGCTGCATCTTGACGGGGAACGGCTCCGCCAGCGCCCGCTGCGCGCAGTAGGCGACGTAGCGGTCCATCTGCCCCGGCGTGACCTCCTCCCCCCTGCCGATCAGCTTGGCGCCGGCCAGGACCCTGCTCACCGCCGGCCGGATCATCCCCGCCGCCCGGTTGCGCACCCCCTGCGTCAGGCCCTCGTCGTAGCTGATGCTGCGGTCGCAGCATTCCCCGAGCAGGCTGACGACCGCTTCACGGCTGCGGCGGGCGCGGGGGAACTCGATCGCCGCCCAGCGTTCCGCCTCGGCGCGCGCCGCGGCGAGAAGGGCCGCGCGGTGGCGTTCCCTCCCCCCGGCGGCGGCGTCGGGGGAGGCGAGGGGCTCCGCGGCGCGCAGGACCGACGAGCCCTCGCCGCCGAGGGAGAGCAGGATCTCCTTGATCTTCTCCGCGATCCGGTCGGGGTCCGGCGAACGGGCTATGACCTCCACCTCTCGGGCGTCGAAGACGGCGTGCGGCGACTCGGCCGGGGCCTTCGTCCCGTCCTGCGCCTTTCCTCCGGCCGAGCGCGCCGCCACGGCCTCCCTGATCGACGCGGCGAGCCCCGCAGAGCATTCCCTGAGCTTTTCCTCCGAGAAGCTGTAATGCGGCAGCACCTTCTGGGCCGCCTCGCGCTTCAACCGCTCGGTTTCCTCCCTGTTCTCGTACGAAAAGCCGGCCTCGGCGAAGACATCCTTCGGGGCCGGCTGCCCGACGAAGAGATCGATCGTCTCCCGGGACGGCGTCTGCCCCATGACGATGATCCAGACGCACCCGGCGCAACTCGTGACGGCGATCAGGGCCTTGGCGAGGCGTCCCCTCTCCATGGCGGAGCGCAGCGGGCCGGGGGCGAGCCTCCTGCGCTGTTTCCCGCCCGCCATCCCCCGCATTCGCATCCGGTACCGCGCCCAGAAGCTCACTCCCCCTCCCCCCCGCCCCTTCCCCTGCAGGGAAGCGGCGGCCAACCGGCCCCGGGCGGAACGGCCCGAGCGTGCGCGCCGCTCATCCCCTCCACCTCCCCGGGCGCGCCCTCCTCTTTCCCGCGCGCGCGTACGCCTTGATGATCTCCCTCACCAGCTCGTGCCGCACCACGTCCATCTCGGTGAGGTACGAGAAGCGGACCCCCCCGACCGAGGCCAAGACGGACTGCACTTGCACGAGGCCCGACTCACGGTGCCCGGGGAGGTCCACCTGGGTGATGTCGCCCGTGATCACCGCCTTCGAATCCGCGCCGAGGCGGGTGAGGAACATCTTCATCTGCTCGGCGGTGCTGTTCTGCGCCTCGTCGAGGATGATGAACGAATCGTTGAGCGTCCGTCCGCGCATGTACGCGAGCGGCGCGATCTCGATCGTGCCGCGCTCGAACAGCTTGCCGGTCTTGTCGAAGCCCATCAGGTCGTACAGCGCGTCGTAGAGCGGACGCAGGTAGGGGTCGACCTTC
>CALLYX010000449.1 GCA_937858775.1 uncultured bacterium
CAACACACCGGGGCAAACCCGCCGTTACGACGACGGAGCCACCTGAACCCACGGCGACAGAGATACCTGAGCCGACAGTCACACAGAATGCCGAGCCCACGGCCACCCAGACGCCTGAGCCCACTGCGCCGGCCACACCCGAGCCGACGGAGACGCCGGAGCCGACGGCCACTCCCGCGGAGACGCCCGTGCCCGGGTATCCGTACACGGTGGTGGCTATCGAGGAAAAACTGGAAGTCGAAGGATATAGTGAAGCGTTTGCTATCAACTCCTCCGGCGTGATTGTCGGGGATGCTGAAGACGTGGATGGCAATGGGCACGCATTCAAGTACGAGAACGGTGTTATGACGGACCTCGGAACACTCGGTGGCACTGGGAGCTGTGCCTATGGGATCAACTCCTCCGGCGTGATTGTCGGGCAGGCGGAAGACGCTGACGGGAGCTGGCGTGCGTTCAAGTACGAGGACGGTGTAATGGCGGACCTCGGAACGCTAGGCGGCATTTGGAGCTTCGCTTACGGGATTAACGATTTCGGTATTAATGTCGGGCAGGCGGAAGACGCTGACGGAAACCATCGTGCGTTCAAGTGCGAGGATGGAATAATGACAGACCTCGGAACGCTCGGTGGCACTTGGAGCTTGGCGTGGGGGATCAACTCCTCCGGCGTGATTGTCGGGGAGGCGGAAGACGCAGACGGGAACTGTCGTGCGTTCAAGTACGAGGACGGCGTCATGACTGACCTCGGAACGCTCGGTGGCACTGGGAGCTTTGCCTATGGGATCAACGATTCCGGCGTGATAGTCGGGTGTGCGGAAGACGCGGACGGGAACTATCATGCGTTCAAGTACGAGGGCGGCGTGCTGACGGACCTCGGAACGCTCGGCGGTACTTGGAGTTGGGCGAACGGGATCAACTCCTCCGGCGTGATTGTCGGGTATGCGTATGATGAGGATAATATCCCGCGTGCGTTCAAGTACGAGGACGGAGTAATAATGGACCTCGGAACGCTTGGCGGCGATAACAGCTATGCTAATGGTATCAACGTCTCCGGCGTAATTGTCGGAAGCGCGGAAGGCGAGGATGGGAACCAGCACGCGTTCAAGTATGAGAACGGAGTGATGACGGATCTCGGCACGTTCTCCATTATGCAGTCGCGTCTCGGTGAAGCGCGGGGAATAAACTCATCCGGTGTAGTTGTCGGGTGGGCCTATGACGCGGACGGGAACGACCGTGCGTTCAAGTACGAGGGCGGAGTAATGACGTACCTCGGCACGCTCGGTGGCACTTCAAGCGGGGCTTACGGGATCAACGACTCCGGTGCGATTGTTGGTTTGGCGGAAAACGCGGATGGGGACCATTCTGCGTTCAAGTACGAGGACGGAGTGATGACGGACCTCGGCACGCTCGGTGGCAGTTGGAGCTGGGCATATGGGATCAACTCCTCCGGCGTGATTGTAGGGTGGACGGAAGATGAGGATAATAACCGTCGTGCGTTCAAGTACGAGGACGGAGTGATGACAGACCTCGGAACGCTCGGCGGTGAGTACAGTGAAGCGTACGGGATCAACTCCTCCGGCGTGGTTGTCGGGTGGTCTCAGAGCGAGGATTGGAAAGAGCGCGCATACAAGTACGATGACGGAGTGATGACGGATCTCGGAACACTCGACGGATATAATAGTATAGCGCGGGGGATCAACTCCTCCGGCGTGGTTGTCGGGTGGTCTCAAAGCGAGGATTGGAAAGGGCGCGCATATAAGTATGAGGACGGAGTGATAACTGGGCTCGGAACGCTCGGCGGTGAGAACAGCGAAGCGTACGGGATCAACTCCTCCGGCGTAGTTGTCGGGTGCTCTGAAAGAAGCGAGGATGGGAACCAGCGTGCATTCAAGTACGAGGACGGAGTGATGACGGACATCACCCCGCCGGACTCACCTTCCGCGATCGCCTACGCGATTAACAATGACGGCTGGATTGCCGGCGTAATGTATGACGAGGATGGCAACCCGCGTCCGATGCTGCTGATCCCCCTGGATGCGGAGCCGACGCCGACACCCACGGCTACACCGACAGAGACTCCTGAGCCGACGGCTACACCGACAGAGACTCCTGAGCCGACGGCTACGCCGACCCAGACACCGGAGCCGACGGCCACGGAGACTCCTGAGCCGACATTGACTCCTACGGAGACACCTGAGCCCACGGCCACACAGACGCCGGAGCCGACGGCCACGCCGACCCAGACGCCTGAGCCGACATTGACGCCTACAGAGACTCCTGAGCCGACGGCTACGCCGACGGAGACACCGGTGGTGAAGAGCCCGCTTATGGCGGATGGGATCGACTCCATGTCCGTCACGGTGCCGCGTTCCGGCATTGACGACGGGTTCGTGTATTTCATCGGCGGGGCGGAAGACCCTCTGACGCAGACGATGGGATCGGTGTCGGACGCCGACGACGCGTTCGTCAAGGGGGAAGAATACGAGCCGATGCCGGTTGGGGTCCGGATCGTAAGGTCGGCGGCCGCGAGTATCACGGTGCATGCTGGGGACACTCTGGTGATCGGGAATCTGCAGGGTGAGGAGATGAAGGTATATCTCCCCGCGCTGGAGACGTCGGATGACGTCATGCTGTACGTGGGCTCGGACGGCTCGACGTACTACGACGCGGCGCTGCGGAACGTCGCGCAGGCGGCCCCAGCCATGGGCGTATTGAAGTTGAACTTCCAGGCCGAATGGTCGGCGATCATCCCCGGCTATTACCGCGCCCCAGTATCGCCTCGCCAGGCGCATTGGGGGGATGCGGGCGCGCAGGAGTACGGCTGGTAGGCCATTCATCCCGCCTGGAGGGGGGAAGGCGGGACCGTTTGGCGGGCGGAGGTGTGGGAGGGCCGCGCCGCTTGGGCGCCCGGAGTAGGCGTCCGGCGGCGCGGTTGTTTTCGCGGCGGATCCGCGCGCATGGCCCGGCTCCGCCGGATGGGCCCGAACCGCCTCGACCCTTCGGGCGCGCCGGGCCCAGGCGGCAGCCGCGCCCCCAGCCGTTCCTGACTTTGACTTCCTCCCGCCCTTGCGCGAACCCGCCCGATCCGCTTATACTACGCCCAAAACCAAACGGAAGGACACGCGGCCATGGACACGCTCAAGACGAAAGCCGTCGGGAGGATCGAGGAGACGATGCGAGGGGTCGAGGAGGGATCGCTGCGCTATAGGATCCTCAAGAGCGCGAAGGAGTTCAAGACATCGTGGGTGGATCTCGGACGCGCGCTCTACACCGCGTGGAAGGAGAAGCTCTTTAAATCGTGGGGTTACGCGACCTTCGACGCCTACACCGCCGGCGAGATCGGGATCAGGAAGGCGACCGCGCTCAAGCTCCTCAAGTCTTACTACTTTCTCGAGAAGGAGCGATCCTCCTACCTGGAGGATGATTTCATAGAATCCTCCGACGCCGCGCGCGTGCCGCCCATCGAATCGATAGATCTGCTCCGGAGGGCGAAAGAGGGAAAGAGGGTCGGCGGCGAGGATTACTCGGCGCTCAGGGCGTCGGTCTTCGAGAAGGGGAGCGAGCCGTCGGAGATCAGGCGGGAACTCACGCGGATGATCAGGCAGCGCGAGGATCTCGATCCGGAGGAGGCCTTCCGGAAGAGGCAGCGGGCAACCATGGTGCGTCTCCTCGGGGCGCTCCGGTCGATCCGCCGCGAGGCGGCCGCCTCGAAACTCCTGCCGGCGGCGCTTCTCGGCGAGATCGCCGCGCTCGTGAAACGGATCGAGGCCGAGCTCCCCGGCGCGGGCGCGGATGGGGGGGGGCGATGAACGACTCGATAGCGACAGTCGCGCGCCTCAGGAAGGCGGTGGCGGAGTTCATACGCGAGAGGGACTGGGAGCAGTTCCACTCGCCGAAGAACCTGAGTATGGCGGTGAGCATAGAGGCCGCGGAATTGATGGAGCTCTTCCAATGGATGGAGGTGGAGGAGGCGCAGCGCAGGTCGCGCGCGCCGCGCCTCAGGAAGAAGATAGAGGAGGAGGTCGCCGATATAGCGATCTACACCTTGAGTCTCTGCCACACGCTCGGCCTCGACCTCTCCTCCTGCATCGAGAAGAAGATGGCGAAAAACAGGAAGAAGTACCCGGCTGAGAAGTGCAGGGGGAAATATATGTAGCGCATCGAGCGTCGCGTAGCGCGGCGAGGTCCCCACTTCGCCCTGCCGCGCAGTGCGCTGCGCCAAGCCCGGTGCCCCGTTCCTCAGCCCGCGCTGAATATAGCAGGCATCCCGCCAAGCGGTTCATTCCGTCCCGGCCACCGACGCGTCGCACCGCCCGGCGTAGCAAATGCGCCGCGCCCCTTCGCCACTCTCCCGCGCCGCGGACAGTGTAACGGCCCCTGTCGCCGCCTGATAGCCGCCTCTTTTTTGAAACCCGCGAAACACTTTTCCTGAAAAATGACATACTGACATACCGAGGGCATAACATACGAAAAAATTCATGAAAGTGAAATTTCTCGTTGACACAGTGGGAGGTTACGACTATATTCTGGCGCAGAGTGGTGGATAGTGGGAAATAGTGGTAGAGACGCCGCTAAACCTAAGGTGTCAAGAAAATGTTCTACGGCCAGTATAGACATTCGATTGACAGCAAGGGGCGGCTCATCATCCCCTCCAAGTTCAGAGAAACCCTCCGCGACAATTTCATCGAGAAGTTCTGGGTGACCCGCGGCATAGAGCGCTGCATCTATGTCTACACGCCGCGCGAGTGGAACGCGCTCATGGCCAAGTTCTCGGCCCTCCCCATCTCGCAGAAGATGTCCAGGGATTTCCAGCGCGGCTTGATCGCGTATGCGGCGGAGGTCGAGTGCGACAAGCAGGGGAGGATCTTGCTGCCGCAGAACCTGCTCGATCTCGCGGGGATCACCCGCGACGTGGTGGTGGCCGGCATGCTGGGGCGGTTCGAGATATGGGACGAGGCGAGTTGGAAGAAAAACCAGGAGGAGTGCGCGAACAGTTTCGAGCAGATCGCCGAACAGCTCAATGCGACGGGGCTCTAGACGGCGGCGCCATGGAGGACGCGCGACGATGATGCAGGCGTGGTCGAGTACGGCGTGGGTCGGCAGGTTCAACTTCGGGAGGGGCGAGATCATGATGCCTGACCGGGTGAAGAAGCCGCTCGCAGAGAGGATACTCCTCAGGTGCCCGAGGATCGCGTCAGCTCTCGCCGCGGTGGGCGCGAAGGGGACGCCGAAGGAGGAGGGCGCTGATACAGGGGCGCTCGCGGCGATGATGACCGCCAGCGGAAGCATCGATTTCGTCGGGAGGGGCAGGAAGAATTTCAGGTTCTATATACGGCCGATGGCGTGATGACCGCGCCGCACATTCCGGTGATGCGCGAAGAGGCGCTCCGCCTCTTGAATCTGCGGCCGGGGATGCGCGTGGTGGACGCGACGGTCGGTTGCGGGGGGCACGCGGAGGAGATCGCGAGGAGGATAGCCCCCGGCGGGATTCTGATCGGGCTGGACTGGGACGAGGAGGCCCTCCGGATAGCGCGCGCGCGGCTGGAGGGGACGGGCGCGGAGGTGAGGCTGCGCCGGCGGAATTTCCGCGACCTCGCGGAGGCGCTCGCGGAGGAGCGGATCGGGGAAGCGGACGCACTGCTCTTTGACTTGGGGATCTCGAGCGCGCAGCTCGGCTCGGCGTCGCGCGGGTTCAGTTTCGACGCGCCCGGGCCCCTGGACATGAGGATGGACCGGCGGAGGGCGGTCACGGCGGCGTCCATCCTGGGGGGGGAGGGCGCGCGCGGGATCGAGCGCATCCTCAGGGAGTACGGGGAGGAGCCGCTCGCGCGGGCGATGGCGCGGGAGATCTGCCGGGCCGGCCCCATCCGCGGCACCGGGGAGCTGGCGCTCCTCGCGGCGCGGGTGTACCGGCGCGCGGGAAGGAGGAGCGCGATCCACCCCGCCACCAGGGTCTTCCAGGCGCTGCGCATCGCGGTGAACGATGAGCTCGAAAACCTCTCCGCCGCGCTCCCCCAGGCGATCGCGGCCGCCGCGCGCGGCGGGAGGATCGCGGTGATCAGTTTTCATTCGCTGGAGGACAGGATCGTGAAGGAGGCGTTCACGGCGGCGGCGGGGGCGTGCGTATGCCCTCCCGGGCTGCCGGTATGCGCCTGCGGGGCGGCGGCGTCGCTGAGACTTCTCACGCGCAAACCGCTCCGGCCCTCCGCCCCGGAGACGGCGGCTAACCCGAGGGCGCGGAGCGCGCGGTTGAGGGCGGCTGAAAAGATCTGACGGAGAAACAAGGCAGGCATGGGGGACGGGCCGGGGATGGACGGTACATCTTTAAGCGCAATCATTGATGCTATCGAGAGCTGCGCGGTGCAGCTCGTCAATGATGCACCTCCAACCCTAAAGGTCCCTGCCATCACCGGTCCCGACCCCTGCCGCGCCATGCAGGCGCGTAGGCGCGCGCCCGGATGGGAGGCCCGGTGAAACGCATCCTGGTCGTGGACGACGAGCCGGTGGTGCGGAGGTTGATCGGCATCTACCTCGGCGGGCGTTTCATCGTGGAGGAGGCCGAGGACGGCGAGAAGGCGCTCTCGAAGGCCTCGAGCGGCGACTACGACTACGTGATAACCGACGTGAACATGCCGCGCATGGACGGGCTGAGCCTCCTCGGGGAGATCAAGCGGAGGAGCCCGCGCACCGCGGTGATCGTGATGTCGGCCCTGAGCGAGCTGTACGCCGCCGTCGCGCTGGAGCGGGGCGCCCACACGGTCATCTCCAAGCCGTTCGCCAGGGACGCCATACAGACGGCGATGCAGTGCGCCTGAGGGGGCGCCGAGGCCTATGCGAAGGAAAAACCGGAAACTGAACGAGGGCTTTTCGACGGCCGCCCTGACCGGGCGGTGGATGCTGCTGGCCGTCATCGGCGTCTCCGCGTCGCTCCTCTACGTCTGGCAGCACGTGCAGTTGGTGCGGACCGGCTACACCATCAGGGGGATGGAGCGCGAGCTTGAGAAGTGGCAGAAGGCGAACGAGGCGCTCCGCCTCGTAAACGAGCGGCTGAAGAACCCCCAGCGGGTCGAACGGGCGCTGGCTCAGAACAGGCTGGGGCTGGTCTTCCCGCAGGCGAAGGATATCGTCCGGCTTCGCTGTCCCCGTCACTCAAAGGCGCGCGAAAAGGAGAGATCGGGGAGCGAAGGGGGCACCGACACTCTTTTGAGCTGCATGAGTGGCGGGGGCAGCGGAGCCGGGCGTGAGAGAAGTTAGATGACGGTTCCCCGCGCGCGCGCGGGGACGCGCCGCGCGCCCGTTGTGGGACGGGCGCGCGGACGCGGTCGCTGAAAAGGCGAGTGTGATGTGAGCGGGAACCGCTACCGGCTGAAGTCGAACTCCGTCTACGCGCTGTTCCTCCTCTGTTTCGTCGCCCTTTACGCCCGTCTCTTCGTCCTCCAGGTGGTCCGCCACGACGCGCTCGCCACGCGCGGCGAGGATCTTCACCGCTTCAATGTCAAGATCGACCCGCGCCGCGGCAATATCTACGACCGCGAAAACCGCCCCCTCGCCATGAGCGTGCGCGTCAAATCCGCCTACGCCGTCCCGGAGGATATCAGATCGCCCGAGGAGACCGCGGACCTGATCTCGCAATGCCTCAAGGCGCCGCGCGAGGAGGTGGCGGCCAAGATCGAAAAGAAGGGCAGGAAGTTCGTCTGGCTGGGGCGGAAGCTCGACGGGAGGATCGCGGACCGCATCGAATCGCTCCAGCTCGACGGGATAGGTTTTCGAGAGGAGGTGCGCAGGGTCTATCCGCAGGGGCCGCTGATGAGCCACGTGATCGGCTTCGTGGACATCGACAACCGCGGGCTGGAGGGGCTCGAGCTCCAGCATGACGGCGCCATGCGCGGGCAGGCGGGGTGGATGGCCTCCAGGCGCGACCGCAAGGGGCGGGAGATCATGACCCTGCGCAGCAGCGAGGTGCAGTCGATCGACGGGTACGACCTCGATCTCACCATGGATGTCGTCATCCAGCATATCGCGGAGAGCGAACTGGAGAACGGCTGCAGGAAGTTCAACGCCGTCGGGGGGTGCGTCATCGTGATGAACCCGCAGACGGGGGCGATCCTCGCGATGTGCAACCGGCCGACGTACGACCCGAACTGCCCCTCGGAGTATCCGCAGGAGGCGCGGCGGAACAGGTGTATCACGGACGTCTACGAGCCCGGATCCACGTTCAAGGTCGTCACTGTCGCCTGCGCCCTCGACAAGGGGGCCGTGTCGATCGACGACAGCTTCTTCTGCGAGAACGGCGCCTTCAGGGTCGGGAGGCATACCCTGCACGACGTGCACAAGTACGGGACGCTGACCACGGCGGAGATCGTCAAGAAGTCGAGCAATATCGGGGCGGTGAAGATCGCGATGAGGCTCGGCGATCGGTTCCTCCACGGCGGGATCCGGCGGTTCGGCTTCGGGGTCCCGACCGGCGTCGGCCTCCCGGGGGAGGTGGGCGGGATAGTGCACCCGCTCGCCCAATGGTCGGGGCTCTCGATCGCCGCGGTCCCAATGGGGCAGGAGATCGGGGTGACGCCGATCCAGATGGCGGCCGCGGCGGCTACGATCGCGAACGGCGGGCTGGCTATGAAACCGTATATCGTCGAGACGATACGGGATTCATCGGGGCGGGTCGTCAGGTCGTTCTCGCCGGAGGCGCGCGCGCGGGTCATCAGCGAGGCCGCGGCATCCGTTCTGGCGAGGGCGATGGAGGGCGTCCCGACCCGGGAGGGGACCGCGCCGAAGGCGGAACTCAAGGATTACACGGTCGCCGGCAAGACCGGAACCTCGCAGAAGGTGGACCCGGACGGGCGTTATTCGCACTCGCGTTTCGTGGGCTCCTTCGTGGGGTTCGCCCCCGCGCGGAATCCGGCCGTGCTGATCCTCGTGCTGCTCGACGAGCCGAAACCGGTCTACTACGGCGGCTCGGTGGCCGGGCCCATATTCAAGGAGATTGCCGGGAGGGTGCTGAAATACCTCGGCGTCCCGCCCGACAAGGAGGACGCCGGCGCCATAGTCGTCTCCGACACCGGGCGGCGGCTCGCCGCAGCCCGGCCGGTCAAGGCGGAGTGATGCGATGAACGGGCGTGGAGGGGGGCGGTTTTTTAGGGGCGGGATTTCTCCATGAAATTGAGCGAACTGCTTCCGGCGGCGCCGGGGTGCCGCGTCCGGGGGGGGCGCGACCCGGAGATCGCCGGGATCAGCCTGGACTCCAGAACGGTTCGGGACGGCTTTCTCTTCGCCGCCCTGAAAGGCGCGCGCGCCGACGGATGCGACTTCGTTGACGACGCGGTCGCGCGCGTCATGAAAACAGAAGGCGGAATTCTCTGGGCGCTCAAAAACTATGACGGGGACGTCATGTCCGACATGGTTGCCTCCGCCTGCGGGTCACTGGCCATGATGACGTCGGTGCTGGTTTCACCAAACGGCTGGTTCGAATATGAGGCGGCGCACGGCACGGTGCAGAAGCACTACTACAAGCACCTCAAGGGCGAAGAAACCTCATCGAACTCCATGGCGCTCATTTTTGCCTGGACGGGCGGACTGCGCAAACGAGGCGAGCTCGATGGCACGCCTGCGGTCATCGAATTTGCCGACGCGCTTGAGGCGGCAGCGCTCCAGACCGTCGAGGCGGGCATCATGACGGGCGATCTACTTTTGCTGGCCGA
This sequence comes from uncultured bacterium, assembly GCA_937858775.1. GTDB lineage: Bacteria > Auribacterota > Tritonobacteria > UBA1439 > UBA1439 > UBA1439. The sequence goes on from CALLYX010000449.1 coordinate 9,699, forward strand.
GAAAAAACCCTCCAACCGCAAAGTGAACACGGAAGGCTTCATCGATGCGATCGCCGACAAGCTCAAGGGAATAATTTGAGGCGCGGAATTGTCATGCCGGTGAAAACCGGCATCCAGGACATAATGAGCAAATAGCTCGTAGCTCATAGTTCATGTTAGATGGTGGATAGTTGATGGGAATAGTGTCCCCCTTGGGAGGGGGAAGAGGGGGAGGATGGAAAGCAAAAAACAACCACGTCCACCCCCGGCCCGCTCGAGCGGACCACCCCCGCCGGCGGGGGACAAGCCGTAGCTCATGGCTTTAGTTTATAGAGAGCTCGTTGGCCGGCGCATGCTTTGGATCTTTCGAATCATTCAGGCACCCATTTTCTAACCCTCTGTTTTTTATTTTCTGAAGTATGATTTTTCAGATTCATTACTTTGCAATAGCGATCCGTAAGTGAAAACACTTGTCCATACCGCAGCGAGGCATTGTCATGAGCCATCAACAGACTGATAAACCGGATGCAGGGAGACTTCCCAATCTCATGGATCTGCCGCTTGAGGAAATGGAGGCTTTCATTTTCTCATCGGGAAAGGAAAAATACCGTGCCCGGCAAATCATGAAATGGCTCTACCAGTCCGGCGTCACCTCGTTTGAGACCATGACGACACTGGGCCGCGACTTTCGCGAGAAGCTCCCCTCGATGGCGCGCATCTACCGCCCGACGATTGCCAAAATTCAGAAATCGCAGGACGGCACGCAAAAGGCTCTTCTGGAACTGGAAGACGGCCTGTATATTGAAAGTGTTCTAATTCCCGGTAAAAACCATTGGACGCTTTGCGTCTCCACACAGGCCGGCTGCGCCATGGACTGCGCTTTTTGCCTGACCGCCAAAGGTGGCTTCAAACGCAATTTGACCCCGGCGGAAATCGTCGGTCAGTTTGTAACCCTGAGGCATGAAACAAAGGAAGGCGCGGCCGTGGGCAACATCGTCATGATGGGCATGGGAGAGCCGCTGGCCAACTACGAAAACACCATCAAGGCGATAAAAATCCTCACCTCCGATTATGCCGTCGGGATGTCCAACCGCCGTATCACGCTTTCCACCTGCGGCCTTGTTCCACAGATCGGCCGATTGGGCACGGAAAACAGCATCAACCTGGCGGTTTCGTTAAATGCACACGACGATGAAACGCGCAACCGGCTGATGCCTGTCAATAAAAAATATCCGCTGGCCGAGCTTATGGAAGCGTGCAAAAAATATCCCATGCCGGGCCGCAGAATGCTCACCTACGAATACATACTGATTGACGGCGTCAATTCATCGCGCGCGGATGCACAAAAGCTCGCGCGCCTGCTGGCGGGCCAGCGCTGCAAAATCAACCTGATTACTTTCAACGAATATCCCGGCTCACCCTTCAAATCCCCCACCCCCGAAACAGTTTCGGCATTCCAGCAGGTCCTGCTCGACCGCCACTACACCGCCATGCTGCGAAAAAGCAAAGGCGCCGACATACTGGCAGCCTGCGGCCAGTTAAGCGGCGCTTACACTAAAGCTTAACCCGGATATTTGGGGGATTCCGCCGGAATTTCAATAATGCAGCTATAGCCTTTTCCATCCGAAGTAGTGATTATTACGAAGTGCCGCGGACAGCTCGTGGAGTAATCACCGGAAAATAAGTGGCCATTTCCTCACGTTTTTGCTTTAATACTCCAATAGATAGAAAATCTTTCAACTTATCGGACTCGCAGCCCTATGAATAGAACGGCAAACTGCGGAGAGGACAATAATTAAGGCCTGAAAGAAAAAAGCTACTACAAAGCGACCAAGATCGTGGACGACCGGGGCATTGAGGGCCTGAAGGTGATGGAGGTGTGAGAATGAGACCAGACTTTAAAAACATGCGTGACCAGATCGCCTCTTTTTGTCAGAAACACGGCATCAAGAAGCTGGCTATCTTCGGCTCTGCACTTCGCGACACATTTGGTACGGAGAGCGATATTGACATTTTGGTTGAGTTTGCCCCTGACAATATCCCGACTCTTTTTGACATAGCGGGAATGGAGCTGGAGCTTTCAGAGATTTTCGGCGGCCGCAAAGTGGATTTACGCACGGCGGAGGATCTGAGCCGTTATTTCCGTGACCAGGTCTTACAGGAGGCAGAGGTGCAGTATGCGTCAGGATGATTTGATTCGTCTGCGTCACATACGTGATGCCGCAACAGAAGCGCTTGGGTTCGTACGCGACCGCCGGCGGGAGGATCTGGATCATGATCGCCAGCTTGTTTGGGCACTGGTAAAGGCAATTGAAATTATTGGTGAGGCGGCCAGCAAGGTCAGCCAGGAGTCTCAAGATCTGCTCACCAACATACCTTGGCGAAACATTGTCGGGATGCGCAACCGACTGGTTCATGCCTACTTTGATATAAACCTCGATATTCTGTGGAAAACAGTTGTGGAAGGATTGCCGCCGATTGCTGAGGAGATAAAACAATTTTTGGATAGGTTAAATTAATGACACGTACAACCATAGATCGCCTGATAATCAATTCACCCTATGAGAAACCGACGAGACACTGGCGCTATGAGCGGGAGACACGCACCTTTGATCTGGTCCAGGGGCGGCGTCCGGCGGGATATACGGCGGTCGCTCTAGACACACCACTGATTTTGGCTTTATGCTCTATCGGGAGTTGAAGTGTGAGAGGTAACGTCATCTCATATATCCAGATGTGCCAGAGGGAAGGCGCAAGTCTACAGCGCGGTATGAATTTCCGGCTAAAGGGACGTCATTCGGTAATTCTTATGTCTGTTCGCTCAAATTCCCCCTACCGAGATGAAATACGGGATGACGGGGCTGTGCTTATTTACGAAGGCCATGATGTGCCGAAGCGAAAGGGAGTTTCTGACCCAAAATCTTTCGATCAACCACAACGGCTACCTAGCGGCACTCTTACGGAAAACGGAAAATTTCATCAAGCCGCTCAAGAGCACAAAGCCGGCAAAAAAGGGCCGGATATCGTCAAGGTTTACGAAAAGATTAAAACCGGTATTTGGACTGATAACGGCTTTTTTCATCTTGTGGATTCTTGGATTGAAAACGATGGTGTCAGGAATGTATTTAAATTTAAGCTCGTGGCTGTCGAAAGCGTATCTGATGAATTGGCCGCGGAAGAAAACGTCAATCAACATGTTGAACATAGCCGCATTATCCCAACCAGCGTAAAACTTGAAGTATGGGCACGCGATAGAGGCAAGTGTGTAATTTGTGGCGCCACTGACGAGCTTCACTTTGATCACATTGTTCCTTTTTCAAAAGGCGGTACGTCACTGAAGGCTGAAAATATTCAACTCCTTTGTGCACGTCACAATTTAAGCAAGAGCTCTAAGATACAATAAAAAAGCGTAAAAAGTTATTCCAGCGAAGCTTCAAATAAAGACTCTATTTTCTTTGTTATGAATATCAGTGTTGACCTCGAAAAGATGAAAGATAAATCCGTACAAAATATACAAGGAATCACCAAATGCAAGTGATTCGATGTACACAAAAATTGCTTCGGGAGTTAAAACAAGAACCAACGAATGTAGTTCCGATGAATCATTTATTGGGAAGCTGGCACGCCAACTTATTGATTATTGAAAGGCACAAATGCGTTCTTGTGACTAACGACTCCACTTTATACACAATATTCATTCCTTGCCTCACAAAGCCGGACTTTCAAGTATTTTCTATATTATTCGGGCAGCATCTGTTTAAGAATCTCTTGAATGAAGATTTTAGCCAAAAGCAAATTGAAGCGGTTCTTGATGAGCACCGGGATATTCAATACGGAAAAACTAATAATCGCAGAGTTCTCGGTTCGATGAATGATCTTACATTCCAATTAAAATGCCACATTAAAATGGATGGCGGAATAAAAGCTACGAATATACCGGAGCTAAACTACAACTTGAACAGGACTATTTTAAGTTTAATTGATTATCAACACCCTATTGATATGCTGCGAAGCAAATTGGAAGAAATAAACACATGACTAAAACAACCCACCTGATCGCGCCGCTTGCATCGAATATTTGCGTTAGGCAGGAAAAGAACAATGACAAGGTTGAAAAGGCGAACTGAAATGGACGAGATTGAAATTAAAATTACCCCCGAAGAAAGAGATCTAATCCTTGATCTTACTTTTGCTGATGAAGTCCTCACCGATCGATTAAAGATAGCCGAGATGAGGGGCAAACATCTGGTGGCGAGGTATTCGATAAGTGATCTGGATGATTTGATCGGATTCATTGCGGCTGAGGCAAATCACGCGGAAGATAAAAAGCTTCAAAAGAAACTGGACAGGCTCATTGATAAATTAGAACGTATGCTTGAGGAATAAATAAAGAAGCGATAAAAAGTGACAACAGCAATCCGTCTGATCGCTCCGCTCCAGTTCAAAATCCCCCTCCCCCGAAACTGTTTCGGCATTCCAGCAGGTACTGCTCGACCGCCACTACACCGCCATGCTGCGAAAAAGCAAAGGCGCCGACATACTGGCAGCCTGCGGCCAGTTAAGCGGCGCTTATGCGGCCGCCCCTGAAAACTCCCTATAGCCCCGCGCTAAAGCGGGAAATATTATCGATTTTTTTCCCGCTTTGTGTTTCAATACATCAATGAGTGCACAATCGTTTCATTTATAAGGGTTAATATGACGGAAGTTTTTCTGTGGATTACTCTGTTGGCATTCTGAGGAAAGAGTATGACTTGGTTTGTCATAGCGATAATTGCAGCTGCGATCATTTATATGTGGATAAAGAGAAAACCAAGTCGTTCAGACCTCTCAATCCTGCCGGAACGTTTTGTGGTTTTTGATCTGGAAACTACCGGCTTAAACCCAGACACTCACGAAATCATTGAAATCGGAGCAATCCGAGTGAATCGAGACTCTGGTAACCACGATACATTTCAAGCGTTGATTCGGCCCAGTAAGAAGATTCCAAAAAAAATTACTGAAATCACCGGAATTACCCAGGATATGGTAGAGAAAGACGGTGATTTTCTAGAGACAGCTCTCTCCCAATTCATTGAATTCGTAGGTGATCTACCACTCGTGTCCTTCAATGCTGAATTTGATATGGCTTTTTTAACAGCCGCAATTAAAAAAGCTAAAGCTGGCAAACAGGTCAACAATCGTGTTTCCTGTGCATTAAAGATGGCACGTCGCGCTTGGCCTGGGCGGAAGAGTTATCGCCTCACTGATCTGGCCAAAGATGGAGGCTTATCTGCTGAGGGAACCCATCGAGCACTTGGTGACTGCAAACGCGCGATGATTGTTTATATAGCGGCGGCAACCAGACTTAGAAGTCAGAGCTGACCAAATGAATGCTAACAAGGCGCTGAAGCCGACCGCTCAACCGCTACGCTGTTTCACGTCGGCTTAGTTTTGACGTTAGATATGCAAAGGAGATGAATAAATGGCAGTTCCAGATTACCAGAGTTTGATGTTGCCGCTTCTTCAGTTCGCGGCGAGAAAAGGGACTGAAATCTCAACCACTGAAGCCTTGGAAACTCTTGCAAAAGAATTGAGCCTTACAGAAGATGATTTAAAGGAAATGCTCCCTAGCAGGATACAATCCACCTTCGCCAACCGTGTTGGATGGGCTTCGACCTACATGAAAAAAGCCGGGTTACTTGAAGCAACTCGAAGGGGGTTTTATCAGATTACCGACCGAGGAAGGGAGCTCCTCGGGAAACAGCCCAAGACAATAAATGTAAAACTTCTCAAGCAATATCCAGAATTTCTTGAATTTAAGCAATTCAAGGGTACAAGAAATGAGGATAAAGTCATCGAATCAAAAAGGATTTCAGAAGTATCAACTGCGACCCCATCAGAAGCATTGGAGTCGGCATATGAAAATTTGCGTGATGAGTTGGCTGGTGAATTGCTCGGTAAACTAAAGAAAACCTCACCATCCTTTTTTGAGCGTGTCGTGGTTGAGCTTCTGGTAAAAATGGGTTACGGGGGCTCTCGTACTGATGCAGGGAAAGCTATCGGCAGGAGCGGCGACGGCGGAATAGATGGAATCATAAAAGAGGACAAGCTTGGTCTTGATGTTGTGTACATTCAGGCAAAGCGCTGGGATAACAATCCGGTTGGCCGTCCTGATGTCATGCAATTTGCAGGTGCGCTCCAAGCTCAAAGAGCAAATAAAGGCATCTTTATTACCACATCCAGATTCACTTATGATGCGCGCAGTTACGTTTCTCAAATCGGTAGTAAGATAGTTTTAATTGACGGAGCACAACTGACAAGCTTGATGATCGAGCATGATGTTGGTGTGTCCACGATTTCATTATATCCGGTCAAAAAGGTTGATAGTGATTATTTTGAAGAGAGCATCTAACAACCGCAGCAACTCGAACTGGCAATTCCGCTGCGCACCATTGCCTGCTGGTTATGCGGAGCGTTAGGCCTCAAAAGGAAGTTCTCAGATGAAAGAACACATGCGCATTCTTGAACTTGCTTCCCGAGATGCACTCCCTGATCCGATTGATGAAGATTCAGATATTCCGGTTTCTATTGTACGGGAACTTGTCCAAGCTGGTTACCTAACTGCCATTGACGCCAGTTCTTTTGATGGCATCGTTTATCTGGATATGCACATCACAATTCCCGGACGTGAGTACTTACTGAGATTGCAACAACGTGAGGCAGACGCACCGGAAAAGGAATTGATCGCGGATATTGAGCGACTGAGGGGCATGCTAATCTCGGTTTCCACAGGCGGTCCACGCATCGATGACATTAATGAATCATACCACGAACTCTATACGAAGATTGATGCTCAACTAATCAACCGGGGCATCACTAATAACATCCCTTTCCCGGATTTATGGGATTGGTATGGAAGATGGCGAAGCGGTGATCTCCCTTCGTATCAATCACGTCGCCAATTTATCTCAGAGATTATCAACCCACTAACTGCCCAGGTTCGACAGCACGCAGCAGGGAGGCCCGTAGTTCAAGTAGAACCAACGGGGTGGCAAAGAGTGGACAGGGCTATTGGAGAAGTCCGTCGTAGCCTTGCAAAAGCTATTGATGAAGAACAATTCCAAGCCGTTGGGCTCTTATGTAGAGAAGTACTGATTTCTCTGGCTCAAGCAGTCCATGATCCTGCAAAGCATCCGTCTCTGGACGAGACGATTCCTAGTGAAACTGATGCTAAGAGAATGTTCGACGCATACATTACAGCCACGATTCCTGGATCAGCTCACTGTGTCGCAAGGCGCCATGCGCGTGCAGCATATGATCTTGCTGTTGAGTTACAACATCGGCGCACGGCCAAATTTCGAGATGCAGCATTATGCGTTGAAGCAACAAGTTCTGTAATCAATGTTATTGCAATTGTTTCTGGTCGTCGCGACCCTGCGAAAACATAGAATAATGGCCCAACAACCCACTCAAGCCGAGCGCCGCCTCGCGGTTCCTGCTTAGCTTTTCGTTCGCAGAGAGGACAGCTGTATGGCAGATAAACAAATCGCGACCTTTGAGGATTTCCACCGCGCGGTAGAAGCCTACTCCGGGAAAACGGTAATCTTTCGTGGCGTCCGCTCCACGGAGCACAAGTTGGTCCCGAAGATCGGGCGCTACAAGAAGTTCAAAAAGTCACGCGACACCGTTCGCGAAGAACGCTACATGCTTCGCCTGTTCAAAGAGCAGGCCGTCAGCTATATGGCCACCATACCGGACAACAACTGGGAGTGGCTCGCCATCATGCAACACCACGGCATGCCAACGCGGTTACTCGACTGGACCCGCAATCCTCTCGTCGCGGCGTACTTCGCAGTGCGGAAGGAGCATGATGGCGACAGTTGTGTTTACGCCTTCAAGAGTAACCAGTACATTAACATTGAAAAGAACCCAGACCCATTTGACCGAGGCAAACTCGGCAAATTTATCCCTCGACACGTTACGCGCCGAATCACCGCACAAACAAGTCTGTTCACGATCCATCCTGAACCTACAGTCCCATTTGAGTCCACACGAGTTGACCGACTCTTGATCCCGGCCGACTTCCGCAAGGACTTGAAGCGCACTCTCTACAAGTACGGAATACACGAGGCAATCCTGTTCCCAGACATGGATGGATTGTGCCGGCATATCGAGTGGCTGAGAACGGACATATACTGACTGCGAACAACACGCCGAATGGTACGGCGTACCGCCGCCACTGAGCAAAACGTTAAACAAAGGAATACAGTGTCATGAGCCAGAACACATTGTACATTGCGGAGCCAATATTCTCGGAGAAGCTTCAGAAGTTTGATAGTGAGTCGGCCTTCCCTCCCATTAAGAAAATCGGTATTACGACTGATCATCCTGAACGTAGAGAGAAAGAGCTGTTGGGGACAACTAGTCCGGTAAAAATATCGATCGTAAAGGCATGGACAGATATAGATGCACGTAAGGTCGAGTCCATGTTGCATACAATTCTCGACAATACCAGGCTTGACGGTGAGTTCTTCTGGGATGGCAACGAAACACTAATTGAGGCTGTTACGGATTTCATTAAAGCTTACCATCCTGAGGCCAAAGAGATTGCCATCTCTAATGACCCAGATGTATCAGCAGCAACAGAAGTTGTGCAAAGGAAGAATGCTCAACGAATATATACCGAAGTAATCCCAGTGCTCGATAGTTTGTCAATAAAGTACAACATTACCAAAAATGGGAAATCAGTGAGATTTCAACTTGGTCAGTACAATCTTGCCATTAGCGGAAGAACTGGTGACCGATATACGCTTACAATTTGGTCGAAAACCAGAACAACAGAGCAGACTTTGTCTGATTTTGAGAATTCACAGGAACTATCAGCTAACAGTTCCGAAGATAGTAATCGGAAAGCAAGAATACCAATGAGTAGGCTCACAGTAATTATTGAATCAATTAAAAAATACATCAGCACTAATGTGAAAGGTGCTTAACAATGCGATCCACCGGACGGCTTTCAGCCGACGCTGGTCCGCATGTGCGTGCCGGACATGGCACGTAACTAATGATGTGTAAAATTCACATACCAGGTATTCGCAGGGCGGAAGGAGGAGAAGGCAGGCTCGTTGTCGCGTGACTTCTCCCTGCCTCGATTGGGCGGAGAAAACCGATATGAACATACGTTGTATCTGCAACGACTCTGACATTGCCGCTGTCGCGGCAGTTTTTACTATGTTGGTACATGAACTTGGAGCGTCATATTACGATGCTACACAGAGGAATGCGTGGGCAGCTCGCCTGTCTGGCCTGCGGATTCTTCTGGCAATCGAGAAGAGTGCGATTGTCGGGTTCATTTGTTACGAGCCCAACGGTCACATCGAGTTTTTTTACACCGCCCCGGGTTTCGAGCGTCAAGGCGTCGCATCTGCTCTATATCGCGAGGTAGAGAAAGCGCTTCCAGGAGTTTCGCTTTTCACAGAAGCCAGTCTGGCTGCAAAGCCCTTCTTCATGCAGCACGGTTTTACCGTAGTCGAGTGGGTGGATGTGGTACTTTTGAAGCTTGCAAGGTGTTTGGATACTCAAAATACAGAACTCTTATCAAAGGAGCTTTAGGAGCGTAATTATGAAAAAAATAACAATTGTCCTTGTTTTGTTATTAACGGCGGCTTGCACAACAAACAACAATTTATGCACGGATTTTGAAAACTACAGATTCAATCCATTTCAATTTCCATATCCGGAATACTATATGAAAGCAAAAGTTATTGATATTGATAAACTACATTCACCTTCCCATGACGGTCAAACCAAAATAAATTTCTTTGGCCTTTCCGCAGTAATTTCAAAAGAATGGTTTAGCAATCAAGACATCTCCGCTGATGGCAAAACAATTACTTTTCTAATAGACAATGAAAAAAGTTTCTTTTTATATCAAGATAGCGAGCAATTAATGGGGTGCGCCCTGCCTGAATCAAGAGAAGCTAATAAAGACTTTTGCTCGGCATTTAATTCTACAAAGGAATATTACGAGAAGCTTTACATGCTCACGCCTGATGATCTACGCAAAAAAGAATACGCAGCTAAAGGTAATAGCTGGATAGTTCATCAAAAAGGTTCTTGGTTTGCAGCTCCCAGGCAAGTAACAGCTATTTATAAATACGAAGGTAATGATTTCGTAGCATATCGGCGAGATTTTAAAACAGACAAATCGGGAGACAAAACAGTGACTTCAGAAGTGGTAATATTTCATAAAATAAATGCACCGAATGCCATTGTCATTGGCTCGCTCGTTGAAAAGAACGATGAATTATTCCGTCAGCTACTAACAACGTTAAAATAGATGATAATATTATAACAAAAACGTTAATGGCGATCGACACCCCCAGGTATTTGTTGCAAGCAAAAAATGGAGAAAGTTGCAAAACAAAAATCCATAAAGTTGCAATTGGAAAATCCATAAAGTTGCAAACCCTGTTGCATGCATAAAGCGTCCCATCATAGGCCCTTGTATCTGAATAAATGGTACGAGGAGGAGAGGAGTATGCTTACGATGGATAAGATACAAGAGGTTAGATTTCGGTTTTTTTTCAAAGGTGAAAAGATTTCGCAGATTTCATCTGATATGGATTTGGACTGGAAGACGGTGCGGAAATACGTTGACAAAGCTGACTTTAACGATCGTTTGGTTAAGCCTGCCATAGAAAGGCATTTTTTCCCCAAGCTGGATCCTTTCAAAGCGACCATTGACCAATGGCTTGAATGTGACAAGAATGCTCCCCGGAAGCAGCGCCATACTGCCCAGAGGGTATTCAATCGTCTCAAAGAGGAATTCTCGGAGTTTAGCGTATCTTACCGGACGGTTGCCTCGTATTATGCTTTTAAGCGTAGAGAGGTTTTCAGCGGAGCTAAGAAGGGTTTTTTGCCACTGGAACATCGTCCTGGAGAAGCGCAGGTGGATTTTGGGGCGGCGGATTTTTATGAAAACGGCAGGAGGATTTCCGGCAAATACCTTGAGGTTTCGTTTCCATACAGCAACAAGGGCTACCTGCAGTTGTTTTATGGTGAGAACATGGAATGTCTCCTGGAGGGCCTCGATTCTATCTTTCGGCACATTGGCGGCGTTCCCGATGAGTTATGGTTCGACAATACCAAGACCATTGTCACGAAGGTGATTCGGGGAGGCAAGCGCCGGACGACGGAACGCTTTGAGCGCTTTGCACAACATTATCGAATACACGCGGTGTTCATGAATCCGGGCGAGGGACACGAGAAAGGCAATGTCGAAAACAAGGTTGGCTACCACCGACGCAATTTTCTGGTTCCGATCCCGCAGTTTCAATCGCTTGCTGATTTCAATCAAAAGCTTCTTTATTTGTGCAATCGTGATGCCGAGAGGGAGCATTACCGTCATAACGAGACGATCCAGGATCGTTTTGTGAAAGATTTGAAACACTGCCATAAGCTGCCGGAAATCTTCTTTGATCTGAGCGGCTCAAGAAGTGTGACGACCAACAACTGGGGAAAGTTTACCCTGCACAATGGGATGCACGAATATTCGGTGTCGCCAAAATACGCCAATACGGGAGTGCATCTGAAGATGACCTCATCTTTTATCATTGTCCTGGATGAAAACCTGCGCGAGATTGTCAGACATCGCCGCCTTTACGGGGATACCAAGCAGCAGAGCATGGACTGGTTTCCTTATTTGAGGCAGCTTTCCATCCGTCCGCGGGCCTTGAAGTATTCCGGCATCTATGAGCTGATGCCGCCGGATATGAAACAGTTCATCGGAGGATTATCAAATGCAGAAACAGGCAAGGTGCTCAAGGTTCTGGCGGAGCTGACGGACAGGACGGGTTTTGACAGCGCCCTTTACACGGTCAGGGAAGCGCTGGGTTATGGTGCCGCCGACGCGGAGAGTCTCAGAAATCTCTACCGGCGGATTTATGCCGATGTTCCGGAACTGCCGCCGATGTCTATTGACGCCCAAATACCTGAAGTCGGTCAGATGCAAAGCAATCTTGGCGATTACGATGCCTGCCTCATGAAGGGAGGTGTCGCAAATGCTTGAAGAAGAAATCATCAATTGCTGCAAAAGATTAAAGCTCAGTCGTAATCTTGCTGAGAGATCCCAAACAACTGACGGCACATCCCATCAGGAATACCTGTATCAGCTTTTAGCAGGAGAGCTGAGAAACCGCGAATTGGGACGCACGGCCAAGCTGATCAACAGCGCGGGATTTTACAGTATCAAGACGTTTGACGGATTCCGTTTCGATGAGATTACTCTTCCCTCCGGCTTAACCCCGGAGAAGTTGAAATCCCTTGAATTCATCAGGGAAAACAAAAACATCATCATGTACGGCAGAACAGGAACAGGCAAAACCATGCTTTCCACGGCGCTCGGCGTAAGCGCCTGCCAGAAGGGTATCCCTGTGAAATTCTACCGCACTGCGGCATTGGTCAACCAGCTCTCGGAAACAAAAAAGGCCGGGACGCTGGGAGCGTTTTTGAAAAAACTTCGCAAGGCTTCCCTCATCATCCTGGACGAGTGGGGATACGTTCCCTACGACCGGACCGGAGCACAGCTCTTGTTTGATTACCTGTCCGAGATACATGAGGACAAATGCGTCATCCTCAACACAAACCTGGAATTCTCCCGGTGGGTCAATGTCCTCTACGATGAGCAGATGACCGCCGCTCTGGTGGGAAGACTCATGCATCACTGCTACCTTTTGCTGTTCCCGGGGGAAAACAATAGACTTAGGGAATCCAGCATTAATGACCTTTATGGCTCCATCGCCTCAACGAAACACCAGGAGGGCATAAAGCAGCAAATGGCATAAAAAAACGTGACTAAAAGGTTTTTAAAGGGTCAGGCAACAGGGGCGGTTATCAATAGCCATCCTGAAGCTGCCCTTGAAAGCATAAGCGGAAGGATGGCTGTTGATAACCGCAGCCATAGGGAAAAATGAACGATAAAACGGGATCAATTGTAAACGACGATGGGAAAGAAAATGCGGCTGCAATGCGCAACAACGGAAAAATCAATTTTGCAACTTTCTGGAAAATGGAGTTGCAATTTTATGGAAAAATGATTTGCAACTTTCTGGAAAAATGTCTTGCAAAAAACATTATAGGCTCCGGTGAGTTCGTCACGGATGGAAAGCTCCAGATTCACGCACATAGCTTTGTGAAGTTTTTTGCGCAGAATGCTTATGTAGCTGCCAATAACGGAAAGGGCAACCAGCATCAGGGCAAAAAGCAGCATATGGAGAAACTCCATCTTGAAATTGACGTCCTGAAAACGAAAACGATAAAGAAGGAAAAGATTAAGTCCATAGCTTGCAATCATAAACAGACTGACAAACAAAAAACCGCTGAGGACCAGCCTGAATATGCCGAACATAAGGATGATAACATAAACAAGCAACAGCACAGGCCGTGATTCATTCGCAAAATACATTCCGTAGGTCAGCGCCACAACCGCTGCGCACATCTGGATGGTCGTCAGACTGGGATCCGAGGCCCTGAGGTTCAGGCCTGTCCTGAAAGCGACGTAGAAAACGATGTTGTTAAAAGAGCAAATGAGCAGAAGGCCGATCAAACCACGCCATTCCATGATACCGGCCAGATAGGACAGATAAGCCAAAATGCAGCAAAGAGTATAGGAGGCAAAAGCCATCATGAAACGCTGCATACGGATGGTTTGATCTTTATCTTCTTTGGGAATGATCGAAAAACTGAGAATTCTCTTTAGGAGAGTTTGCCGGCTTGATTGTTCATTGACTGTAACCATGTTTTATCACGCAGATGAAACACAAATAAACGAAGCCGAAGCGGTTAGTCACCATGCAACAGATAAGGGAAAGGAGTCATCGTGCGACGAGACCGCTTCCTGACAGCCCGATTGATCCGTCAATGGTAAATTGTAAAACAACTCGTTACATGATGAGCATAGGTAAGGGGAGCTTTTCTGTCAAGCAAATACTGACAGGCCATTGGTAACCGGACACCGGAAGAAGCGGGCAAAGCTTCTTGAAATCAGTAACTCCTTTTGGTAGTCTTGTTTACCAGCGAGCCCCGGCGCGGCACTTTGCCAAAGAGCCGTGGGAGCGCGCCCGATGATCGTGAAAATGACAAGAAATATGAAAGAACAACAACTTCCCGCGCAATCAATAAAGATGCATGAGAGCCCCGCCCGCAAATGCCACACAGGCCAACGGAAGCAGGACCAGGATTTGTTAAAGGAGAGTGAGGCGCGCTATCGCGCCGTGATTGAAACCTTCTTAGAGCCCTACGCCGAGCACGACCTTGCCGGCAATTTAACTTATTTCAATGATGCATACAGACGGGAAATCGGTTACAGCCGCCAGGAGATGCCGGGACGAAGCTACCGGCAAGATGTGGATCAGAAAAATGCAGATTCCATTTTCCAAATCTATAACGGCGTCTACAAGACCGGCGTATCCGCCAGAAATCTGGAGCTTGAATCCATAAATAAAGAAGGAAAGATCAATCGCTATGAATGCACGATCAGCCTCATCCGCGATCTGCAGGGCAACCCCGCGGGATTTCGAACTTTCTATCACAACATCACGGAACGCACAAAGGGTGAAGAAGCAGTCCGCTCGATCCAGGAAAGGCTGGAAATGGTTCTGGACGGCGCGGAGCTGGGCCTTTACGATGTAAACTGTAAAACGGGCGAGTCGTATATCGAGGACCTCTACATAGACATGCTCGGATATGAAAAGGAAGATTTTCTGTCTTTCAGGTTTTCCGACTGGCTCAACATTATCCACCCCGATGATCTGGCCGGCGTCAAGGAAAGGGCGCGGGAAGTCCTGTCAGGTGACCGCACACTGGTTGATATGGAATACCGCCTGCGGCATAAATCGGGGGAATGGATCTGGATTCTGGGGCGCGGACGAGTTGTCAAATGGGATGAATCAGGGAAACCACTCAGGTTTACCGGTACGCAACTCAACATTACCGGCCGCAAAAAAGCTCAGGAGGCGTTGCGCGCAAGTGAGGAGAGGTTACGTTTAGTCACAGACAACATGAAGGATATCGTGGCCTTAACCGATCAAAACTTCAATATTATTTATATCAGCCCCTCTGTTTACAGCGTCATGGGATACCAGGCCAAAGACAGGGAAGGAAAATCTCTCTTGGATTTTATCCATCCCGAGGACCTGCCCGCGATCGACGGGCTGCGGGAGGGTGTCGACGGCGGCAAGCCGTTCGAGGTCGAGTTCCGGCTGCGGCTCGACGACGGCACCGTTTCCGATGGCAAGGTGGAGACCTATACGCGCTGCGTGGAAAGCATCTGCGGAAGTGCTGAGACGTTCTTCACCTCCGTGTTCTCGGCCCAAGGCAAACGGCAGCTCAACACCTACCGGAACGCCGAAATCAAGACCTTGCTCGCCGATCTGCTCGGTCAGGAGGGAATCCGTGCCTTGGGACAGAAGG
>CALLYX010000450.1 GCA_937858775.1 uncultured bacterium
CCTGTACGAGGCGCTGACGGATGGGAAGGCGGACGCCGCGCTCGCCGCATCGATATTTCATTTCGGCGCGCACACGATCGCGGGGGTGAAGCGCTACCTGAAGGATAGAGGGGTGGAGGTGAGGCCATGCTGATGCCGCAGGGGGTGAAGTACGACGACAAGGGCCTGGTGACCGCCGTCATGCAGGACGCGGAGAACGGCGAGGTGCTGATGGTGGCCTTCATGAACGCCGAGGCGCTCGCGAAGACCGTCGAGACGGGCCTGGCCCATTTCTGGAGCCGCTCCAGGGAGAGGCTCTGGCTCAAGGGGGAATCCTCCGGGCACGTCCAGAGGGTGAAGGAGATCCGGGTGGATTGCGACGGCGACGCCCTCCTCCTCAAGATCGAGCAGGAGGGCGGCGCCTGCCACACGGGCCACCGCTCCTGCTTCTACCGGAAGGTGAGGGAGGACGGGGGGTACGAGGCGGTCGGGGAGAAGGTCTTCGACCCCGGGAAGGTGTACGGATAGGCGTTCATTACACGGCATGGGCGCGCCGTCGTGCGTTGCCGGGGAGGAGTGGCGATGTCCGATCTGGAGATTTATTTCGGCGACAATTTGCCGGTGCTGCGGCGGCTGCCGGCCGATCTGGCTGATTTGATATATATCGATCCGCCGTTCAACACCGGCAAGGCGCAAAGCCGGACCCGGCTATCCACGGTGCGCGATGAAGACGGCGACAGGACGGGCTTCGGGGGGAGAAGATACAAGACGGTCAGGCTCGGCACGGGAAAATATGAGGATGCGTTCGATGATTACCCCGGCTTCATCGAGCCGCGTCTTGTGGAAGCCCGGCGCATTTTGAAACCGAACGGCAGTCTCTTTCTTCACATAGACTACAGGGAAGTCCATTACGTCAAGATTCTGCTTGATAAGATTTTCGGCCGCGCGTCTTTTCAAAACGAGATCATCTGGGCGTATGACTACGGGGGGCGTTCCAAGACGAGGTGGCCCGCCAAGCATGACAATATCCTCTGGTACGCGAGGGACCCGGGGGATTACCAGTTCCACATCGAGGAGTGCGACCGCATACCTTACATGGCCCCCGGCCTCGTAGGGCCGGAGAAGGCCGCAAGGGGCAAGGCCCCGACCGACACGTGGTGGCATACCATCGTCAGCCCCAATGGGAAGGAAAAAACGGGATACCCGACACAGAAGCCGAGAGGGATCATAGATAGGATCGTCAAGGTGCATTCAAGGCCCGGCGATCTGCTGTTGGATTTTTTCGCCGGCAGCGGCACCCTCGGAGAGGCAGCCGCAGCCCTTGGGCGAAGGTGCATCCTGGTGGACAACAACCCGGAGGCAATGCGCGTCATGGAAAGGCGTTTCGACGGCGTTGATGTCGCGTGGCGCGGATGGGTCTCGGAAGGGCGGCGCGGGGGATCGATTCCCGGGGATCTCACCTGCGCACCCGGGGTCTTGGAACGCAAGGACGGCATGCTCGGCGCAATGTCCGGGCGGCATGACCCGATGTCGCCGTGCCGGGCTGTCGATCGTTGAGGCGCGCATGTTCACACCGGACCTGAGGGGGTTCATCGGAAAATCGCGCGGGGGAAACCTCATACCGGTCTACAAGGAAATCATGGCCGATATGGAGACCCCCCTCTCCGCATTCCTGAAGCTGGAGGGGGGAAAATACGCGTTCCTCCTGGAGAGCGTCGAGGGGGGGGAGAAGGTAGGCCGCTACTCCTTCCTCGGGACCAACCCGCGGAAGGTCTTCTCGGCGAAGGGGAGGCGCGTCACCGTCGAGGAGGAGGCCGATCGGCTGACCTTCGAGAGCGCGAGCGATCCGCTCGACGACCTCGCGCGTATGCTCGGGGAGTACCGGCCGGTCCCCGTCCAGGGGCTGCCGCGCTTCGCGGGCGGGGCGGTGGGCTACGTGGCCTACGATGCGGCGCGCTACTTCGAGAAGCTCCCCGACGGGAACCCGGACGACCTCGGCCTCCCGGACCTCTTCTTCATATTCACGGACACGATCCTCATCTTCGACCACGTGCGGCATACGATCAAGATCGTCTCGAACGCGCGACCGGGCGGCGACCCTGAGAGGGCCTATGAAGCTGCCGTGCGCTCCATCGAACGGATCGAGGCGCGCATCCGGAACCCGCTCCCATCCAAGACGATAGAGATCGCGGCCGACGCGCCCGAGGTGCCGTTTCGCTCAAACGTTACACGGGATGAGTTCGAGGCGATGGTCGAGAGGGGGAAGGAGTACATCAGGGCGGGTGACGTGATACAGGTCGTCCTCTCGCAGCGCCTGGAGGCCGAGGTGCACGCCCCCCCGTTCAATATCTACAGGGCCCTCCGCTCGGTGAACCCGTCGCCGTACATGTACTATCTCCGGTTCGGCGACGTTCACCTCGTGGGGTCGTCGCCTGAGGTCCACGTGAGGTGCGAAAACGGCGTCGTGGAGGTCCGCCCGATCGCCGGGACGCGGCCCAGGGGGCGGGACGAGGAGGAGGACGCGGCGCTCGAGGCGGAGCTCCTCGCGGACCCGAAGGAACGGGCCGAGCATATCATGCTGGTCGACCTCGGCAGGAACGACATCGGCAGGGTATGCCGGTACGGCTCGGTGAAGCCGCGGGAGATGATGATCGTCGAGCGGTACTCGCACGTGATGCACATAGTCTCCGACATCCAGGGGGCGTTGAGCGAGGGGAAAAACGCTTTCGACGTCCTGCGCGCCTCGTTTCCAGCCGGGACCGTGTCGGGGGCGCCGAAGATCAGGGCCATGGAGATCATCGACGAGCTCGAGAACGTCAGGCGGGGGCCGTACGCCGGCGCCATCGGGTATTTCAGTTTCACGGGGAACCTCGATTCCTGTATCACGATCAGGACGATCCTGATCAAGGGGGCGCGCGCGTTCGTGCAGGCGGGGGCGGGGATCGTCGCCGACTCGGTGCCCGCGCGCGAATACGAGGAGACTCTCAACAAGGCCCGGGCCATGCTGCGCGCGATCGCGATGGCCGACGGATCGAGATAATGCGGCGCATTGTGAGCGGACGCGGCGTTGGGATGGGGCGGGGGCGGCGATCCGGCCGCCCCCGGGCCCGGGGGGGGATCGGAATCCCGTATCAGGAGCGTATGCCATGCTGCTCATGATCGATAACTACGACTCGTTCGTCTACAACCTCGTCCAGTATCTCGGCGAGCTGGGGGAGGAGATCAGCGTGCATAGAAACGACCGGATCACGGCCGCCGGGGCGCTGGAATTGAAGCCGGACCGGGTCGTGATCTCCCCCGGCCCCTGCACCCCGCGCGAGGCCGGGGTGTCGAAGGAGATCATCGCCGCCTTCGCCGGGAAGGTCCCCATCCTCGGGGTGTGCCTGGGGCACCAGTGCGTAGGGGAGGTGTTCGGCGCGGAGGTCACGCGCGCGGAGCGGCTGATGCACGGGAAGACCTCCATGATCCGCCACAACGGAAAGGGGCTTTTCGAGGGGATCCCCAACCCGTTCGAGGCGACGCGGTACCACTCCCTCATAGTAAAACGCGATTCGCTCCCCGCCTGTCTCGAGATAACGGCGGATACTGAAGAAGGGGAGATCATGGGCTTGAGACACCGCGCCTATCCGGTCTGGGGCGTGCAATTTCATCCGGAATCGATAATGACAATGGAGGGGATGCGCCTGCTCAAGAACTTCCTTGGCCGGAAGTGACCGCCCGCAGCGGCGCCATGCGTCCTCCCCCCGGCCCGCGGGGGGGGGGGACGGGGCCGGGGAAGGGCTGCCGAGGCCCATCGGCATCGTGCCGATGGCGGGAGCGGGAGCGTTGGATCGCCAACTCATGCCTGCGGACGCGGATATATTCCCGGCCCGCTTGAAGCGGACCGGTACTGCGGTGCAGAAGCGCCCGGTGCGGCCGGGCCGGCCCGGCCGAGGCGCGCACCGGCGCACGGCCGTTGAGGGGATGGCCATGAAGGGGGGGCGGGGCGATTGGCACCGGCGCGATTCCGGGGAGAGATCGTTCGCCTCGACGGCGCGGCCCGCGGTCCTCAACGCCGCCCTGGCCAGGTACCTCTTCGCCGCCCCCTTCTGCGCGGGCAAGAGGGTCCTCGACATAGGATGCGGGACGGGCGCCGGCCTCCTTCCCCTCGCCCGGTCCGCCCGCCTCTGCGCCGGGATCGACTATTCCAGCGAGACGCTTTCCGCCTGCGCGCCCGAGCTCAAGCGGGCCGGGATCCGCCCCGTGGCGGGCGATGCGCTCGCCCTCCCGTTCCGCCCGGGATGCTTCGATGTCGTGACGGCCTTCGAGGTGATCGAGCACCTAGCCGACCCGGGCCGCATGCTTTCCGGGATGGCGCTGCTCCTCGCCCCCGGCGGCCTCGCCGTCCTCTCGACGCCCAACAGGCCGGTCTACAGCCCGCGCGGGACCTGGCTCGACTACCACGCGCGCGAATACGACGCCGCCGAACTCCAGGCGCTCCTCGCCCCGTTCTTCCGAGCGATCAAGCTGTTCGGGCAGGAGCACCGCTCGCGCGACGCGCTCCTCGACTGCAACCCGCTGAACAGGTTCATCTATCCCATCAAGCGGCGAATCGACCCGCGCGGCGCGATCCTGAACAGGCTCCGGGCCGCGTACGTGTATATACGATGGGGGGAGCGCCCGGGCGATTGCACCCCCGGCGATTTCCCCGTAGTCGACCGCGGCGTGGAATCCCTCCCGATACTCGTCGCGGTATGCAGGAAGGAGATGGAAAGCGGATGAGCGCCGGGGCTCGCGGGCTTGCCGCACGCGGCCCGTGATCCGCCCGCACGGCGGACGGATCGCGATATCGGCCGCGGGGGGCGGCGCGGATCCCCTTGCGCGGCGGCTTGCCGCCGGATGCGGCGAGAGACCGCCCCGCCGGCCCATTCGCTTGAACCCCCGCCGGCACCCCAGGGGGCGGGGGGAGGAGGGCGCACGGGTGAAAGGGCGCGCAGGACCGGCCGTGATACCGGAGAAGTACCTCCGCTGCCTCTGGTACGACCAGCGCCGCTTTCTCAAGCGCGCAATCCGCACCAGGGACGGGAAACGGATCAGCATCATCTCCCCCGGCGCATGGAACACGGGGCGCGGTCCGGATTTTTTCGACGGCGTCTTCAGGGTCGCGCGGGGCGGCACGGTGCGCGGCGACGTGGAGGTCCATCGGCGCCGGCACGATTGGCGCGCTCATGGACATCGCCGCGACCCCGCATTCAGCGGGGTGCGCCTCCACGTCTTCCTCCAGGATGACGGGAAAAGCGACCGTTGCGAGAGCCATTCCGGCGGCCGCCTGACCGAGATATGCCTCCGCGGCCAGACCCGGAGGGGGCCCGGAACGTCTGCGCGCGCCATCGACCCGCGCGACTACCCGTACCGTGCCGGCGCTGCCCGGGGCCGGTGCGGCCCTGCGGCCCGGAAGGCCGGGCACCGGGCGGTGGCGCGGTTTCTCCGCGCCGCCGGAGAGGCGAGGCTTCGCGAGAAGTCGCGGCGCGCCGGATCGCTCATTCTCCGGCTCGGGGGCGAGCAGGCCCTCTACCGCCTCATATTGGAGACGCTAGGATATTCCGCCCACAAGGACGGCTTTATCGGGCTCGCCGAGCTCCTGCCGTGGGAGGGGTTGCGGCGGATCGCCCTCGGGGAGGCAGGGGGGGGCGGCGCACGGG
>CALLYX010000451.1 GCA_937858775.1 uncultured bacterium
GCACAGGGTCGGGCGGGGGCTGGGATTCACGGGCAGGAGGTCCGCGGACCTGCGCGCCGCCGTCGAGGTGACGGAGGCCTTCAGGCGGCTCGCCCCGGCGGATCCGGTGCGTTACGACTTCGCCCTGGCGCACCTCGGGATCGGCGGGGGGACGGCCGAATTTCTCAGGAGGGCGGGGGGAGGGGGGGATGAGCGTCCGGATCCGGGTGCCTGAGCTCCGGCGCGGCATCGCGCGGTGGCCGCGCGGCCGCAAGGTGGAGTGGTACCTCAACGAGCGCTTCTCGGCGTGGCTGATCGACGCCGTCGCGGCCGCGATGCGGGAGAAGCGGTACGGCGCCGCCCTCCACCTGATGCTCCTGGGCATAGAGGTCCTGAGCGGCTTCCTCGATGGGTCGGAGCCGGATATCCGGACCTTTTGCGCCTTCATCGGGAAGTACATGAGCCCCGCCCTCAGCGCGCGCGTGAGGAATCCGCTGCACGGGCTCGGGATCGCGCCGCCCCCGCTCGACGCGAAGCCGCGGCTCAGCGTGGCCGAGATCCTCTGGGCCTCCCCGCGCGCCGGCTTCCGCGCCGCGTGCGCCGCCTTCCCCGGCGCATCGATCGCCGAGCGGTCGCACTACTACGTCCGGTGCTACGCCCGGGTGGGCCTGCGCATCGACATATGCAAGTTCCACGACGATTTCCTCTCCGGTTTCAGGAGATATTACGCCGAGGTCTACAGCGACTACCTGGTGCGGCAGCGGTTCCTCGCCCGCTTCGACCGGATATTCGGCCGGGGAACGCCGGGCGGCAAGGGCCGGCGCCGCGCGGGCGGGGGGACGACGCGAGCGCCGGGGAAGAGGGGGGCGGCCGCCCGGCCTCAGTGAAAGGAACAGGTCCATGAAAGACAGGATACTGGCGAGCCTCGGGCCGGTGCTCGACCGGCCCCTGCACGTCGACATCGACGCGGGACAGGCGCGCGATTTCTGCCGCGAGAGGCCCGCGGAAGGGATTACGCTGCCGGACTGGCGGAAGGATTTCATCTACCCGTGGGACGACGGGCGCGCGGCCGATTACTTCCTCCTCTTCAACTGCGTCAACTTCGCCTTCTGGGCGAGGCCCGGGACGGTGAAATGGGCGATCGACTACAAGGGGCGGCGTCTCGACGGGGCCTACGGCCTGATGGGGGCGTTCACGCGCGCGATCGAGGAGGGGGTCCCGCTCCTCGACGGAAAGTTCCTGGCCGGGATGACCGTGGAGACGCTCGGCCGGATTCTCAGGGGGGAGGGGGAGCTCGTGCTTTTCAGGGAGCGGGCGGAGATCCTGCGCGGGGTGGGGGCAGGGCTGGTCGCCCGGCACGGCGGCTCCTTCTCGGGGCTTCTCGCCAAGGCCGGGGGGAGCGCCGTCGCCCTCGCGCGGCTCCTCGTGAGCGAGTTCCCATCCTTCAACGACGTCTGCCGCACTGACGGCGGCGAGCTGCTCTTCTACAAGCGGGCGCAGCTCGCGGCGGCGATGATATGCCAGCGGTTCCAGGGGAAGGGGCCCGGGGCCTTCCGGGACACCGACCGCCTGACCGTCTTCGCCGACTACAAGCTCCCGCAGGCGCTGCGTCGGCTCGGCGTCATTCGCTACCGGCCGGGCCTCGCCGCCGCGGTGGACTCCCGGACGCTCATTCCGCCGTGCAGCCGGGAAGAGGTGGAGATCCGCGCCTCCACCATCGGGGCGTGCGACATGATCCAGCGCGAATACGCGGCCCGGGGGCGGCGGGTGGATTCGGTCACGCTCGACGCGTTCCTCTGGCTGCTCGCGCACGAGAAGGCGGAGGGGGAGAAGCCGTATCACCTGACGGAGACGATCTTCTACTGACGGGCGGGGGGGCCGCCTTGCCGGGCCCCCCGGCGGCCGAGGAGCCGCTCGATGAGCATCTGCTCGCCGGCCTTGTTCCCCTCGACGGCGTGCCCTATGAATTGGAGGGCGTAGCCGCCGGCGAAGAGCACAGCGGCCGGGATCCACGCGCGGAGGAGGAGGGCGGGGATCGCCGCGGCGGTGAGCGGGATGCCGACGCAGTGCAGCGCGAAGTTGATCCGGCGGGTGTGCCGGACAGCCCACTTTTCGTAGATCGACGGCATGGGGCCTCCCCCTGCCGATAATGATAGCACACGGCGCCGGTTCGCGCCCGCCCAAGGGGCGGCGCGGGAGGGATGGGGAGGGGG
>CALLYX010000452.1 GCA_937858775.1 uncultured bacterium
GTCGGCGTCCGCGTCGGCGTGGGGGTGGGGGTGCGCGTCGGGGTGGGCGTCGGCGCGGTGGGAATCGGCGTCGGCGTGTTCACGGCCTTGATCATCACGAAATCCCTGCCTCCCAGGTCCGTGTCCGTGATCGTCACCGGGAGGGTGGCCGGGGTGAACGTGTACCCCTGCTTCTCGGGGGTGATCGTGAACGCCCCCGGGATCAGACCGTAGATGATGTAGTCGCCGTTCTGGTCCGTCATACCGAGCCGGTCGTTGTCGGTGTGCGGGGCCGAGTAGAGCGCGCTGACCTGGACCCTGTCCGCGGGGTTGCCGCTCCCGTCCACGATACGCCCCGACACCGAGTACGTCCGCCTGGCCATGAGATGGCCGGAGTGATCGATCCTTCCAAGCCCGGCGACGTCATCCCCGTCGTAGAGGAATTTCTCGATCAGCGTGTCGTCCGTCGTCTGCCACCAGTTGAACTGCGCGCTCATGTCTTCTTCGCACTCGTTCTCGACATTGTAAGAGGCGGAGGGGTTCAGCATCCCCAGGAACTCGTTGCCGCCCGTCGCGGCGCTGTCCCCGAGGTTGACCGCGCCGCAGCCGCCTTGGCGCTTGAGCCCCACCCCCCATCCCGCGAAGACGGTATTGTCGATGTCGCAGCGGTTCGCGCTCTTCCATTCGACCCCGATCCCGGTCGCATTCCCTTGCACGATATTGGAGTGGCTCCAACGGGCGCTCGCCGCCGTGTCGCCGGAGAGGCCCACGGCGATGGCGGTCGTGTTCGGGAAGAGGAGGTGCGTCACCATCCGGGCGTTGAGCATCGCCGAGTCGGATATTCCTATGGTGCCGTTCCCAAGAACGGAGAAGACGAGGTTCAGGATGGAGGCGTTCGTCGCCTCCCCCGCCCCCGCGGCCGGGCACGAGACCGCCTCGGGCGCGTCAATTACGGACGACCCGGCGATCGTCACGATGGCGCTCCCCTTCCCCTCGATCCCGGTCGCGCCGATTTCCCGGCACAGGGTCGAGGTCAGGATGGGGGCTGTTGTGCCGCCCGCCGTTATCCCGGTTCCCACCGCGTGGATCGTGCAGGAATCAAACGCAGGACAGGTGAATGCGGCGGAGCTGTTCAGGGAGATGCCGGTGGCGCATTTCCAGATATCCGCGTTCCGTATCCAGGGGCGCGGGTTCGAGGCCGTGGGGAGCGCGAGGCTGGATTCCATGTCCAGGCCGCGCACCGCGTATCGGATATAAGCGCCCTCTATCCAGGCGCTGGACGTCGTGTCGGAGAGCGCTATCCCGAGCCAGTCGGACGGGGAGCTGCCGCTGGAGGTGAGGGTCGGCGCCGTGCCGGCCCCTTCGCCGAGGATGTTTATCCGGCCGTAGACGTTCAGCTCCGCGCGCGCCGTGTCCAACCCGCCCCCCGAGGCATCGGATAGCGCGGAAAAGACGAGCGTCGAACCCGGCTCGATTGTAAGGGTGGTGTTCCTGGGGACGACGATATCGCCGGTTATCGCAGCGCTCCCCGCGATGGTCGTGTCCGTGGAGAGCGTCCCAAAGCCCCCCACGGTGAAGCCGTGCGTCAGCGTCCCCGTCCCGCTCGGCGTCGTCACCGTGACGTCGCAACTCCCCACCTGCTTGTCCGCGGGCACGCGCGCCGTCAACTGCGTACCGCTCACCACCGTGACGCCGGTGCACGCCGTCCCGCCCACAGTCACGCCCGTCGCCCCCGTGAAGTTCGTCCCCCGGATCGTGATATCCGTCGGCTTGTCGTTCGTCCCGCCGGCGGGCGTTACCGACGTCACGGCCGGCTCCCCGGGCGGCGCCGCGTTCACCGTGTAGGCGTTCGCGAGCGAAACCGTCGGCCCGAGCGGGTTCGTCACGCGCACACCGTACGTCCCGGGGGCTATCCCGGAGG
The DNA here is from genome assembly GCA_937858775.1 of uncultured bacterium. Lineage (GTDB taxonomy): Bacteria > Auribacterota > Tritonobacteria > UBA1439 > UBA1439 > UBA1439. Next base: position 1,901 of record CALLYX010000452.1, read on the forward strand.
GGACGTTCGCCTTGAGCTGCGCCGCGGAGA
>CALLYX010000453.1 GCA_937858775.1 uncultured bacterium
CCCGAGCATCGGTGGCGGCCCGCCCTCTGCGTCCTTCGACGCACTCTCTCTCCTGACGAGGGCGGCCGCCCCGGCGCGCGCCGCCGCTAGGCACACGGTGAAGAAAGGGGAGACGCTCTCCCTGATCGCGCGGCACTACCGCGTGCCGATGCGCAGGATCATGGCGGCCAACGGCCTAAAGGACGCGAACAAGATCCGCTCCGGGATGACGTTGATCATCCCCGCCGACTGAAGGGCCGGCCGGCGGGCGGGAAAACGGCGGAGGGTGGGGCGGAACGGTGAACCAGCGGACGCTTCTCTTCTTCACGGTGGTGCTGCTCCTGAGCATCGGCATCGTCATGATCTATTCGACGAGCGCCATCTTCGCCCAGGAGCGCTTCAACGACGGGTACTACTACCTGAAGAGGCAGGCGCTGTGGATCGCGCTGGGGCTGGGGGCGTTCGCGGTGGCCATGAACACCGACTACCACAACCTCCGGGCCCACAGCGTCACGCTCATATTCGGCAGCCTCGCCCTTCTCGCCCTCGTATACGTCCCGGGGATAGGGAGGAGCGCCGGCGGCGCGAGCCGCTGGATCAGGCTCGGCGGCTTCAGTTTCCAGCCGTCCGAGATCGCGAAGCTGGCGCTCATCCTGTACATGGCGGACGTGATGGCGAGGAAGCAGCGGCAGATAGACCGCTTCTGGCGGGGGCTGGCGGTGCCGCTTCTGCTCTTCGGCACGGCGCTCGGGCTGATAATACTCCAGCCGGACCTGGGGACGACGATCCTATGCGCGCTCGTGACCGGCATCATGCTGTTCGTGGCCGGGGTGCGGATGCGGCTCCTGGCCCCGCTCTGCCTCGCCTCCGTCCCGGCGATCTACGCGCTTGTCTTCAGTTCGCACTACCGGACCCGGCGCATCATGGCGTTCGTGAACCCGTGGGCCGATCCGGAGGGGACCGGGTTCCAGATCATCCAGTCGTTCATCGCGCTCGGCTCCGGCGGGTTGACCGGGCTCGGGCTCGCGCAGAGCCGCCAGAAGTTCTACTATCTCCCGGCCGCGCACACCGACTTCATCTTCTCGATCATAGGGGAGGAGCTCGGGATGATCGGCGCGGGGATCGTCGTGACGCTCTTCCTGGCCGTGCTCGTCCTAGGGATGCGGATATGCCGGAAGGCCCCGGACTTCTACGGCCACCTCCTGGCGCTCGGGATCGTATCCATGCTCACGCTCCAGGCGATAATCAATATAGCCGTGGTGACGGGCAGCCTTCCGACGAAGGGGCTGCCGCTTCCGTTCATCAGTTTCGGGGGTTCGAGCATGGTCTTCAACCTGTTCGCGGTGGGGGTGCTGATCAATATCGGGAGGCATGTCGGATCGGATCTCGCCGTGCACTACCTTGAGAAGCGCGAGGACAGGACGATGCGGATATGAGGATCGCCCTCGCCGCCGGCGGAACCGGCGGGCATCTCTACCCGGCGCTCGGCGCGGCCGGCGAACTGAGGCGGCGCGACCCCGGCTGCGATTGCTTCTTCTTCGTCTCGGAGCGCGGAACGGAGCGGGGGGCGCTCCTAGACGCCGGCTTTCCGTTCGCGGAACTGCCTGCGCGAACGCTCAGGGGCGGGGCGGGGGCGTGCGCGGCCGGGCTCGTCCGGATGGCCCGGGCGTACCGGCGGGCGGGGCGGCTCATGCGGGAGCGCGGGACGGAGGCGCTCGTCGGCTTCGGGGCGTACGTCTCGGTCCCCCCCGCCCTGGCCGCGCGGGCGATGGGGCTGCGGCTCGTCATTCACGAGTCGAACGCCGTGATGGGGGCGGCCAACCGCTTTCTTGCCCGGTTCGCCGACGCGGTGGCGCTGGGGATGCCGCTCGAAACCGGCGGCCGCCCGGGGCGGCGCGGAGAAGTGACGGGCACGCCGCTTCGTCCCGGGATCGCGCGGGGGATGGGGCGGGCGGAGGCGCGGCGCCTCCTCGGGATCGCCCCGGGGGCGCTCACGCTGCTCGTGTCGGGC
>CALLYX010000454.1 GCA_937858775.1 uncultured bacterium
ACATAAACCAAGCGACCAGAAGCATCGCGAGATTGAACAGTATCGCAAACGTCAGCGAAGCATTCACCGCTGAAATCGGCAATGACTGCAATGGCGCATACAACGCGCCTTTCAGCGAAATCATGCCTCCACCATCCTGCGCGAATTTGATGTAACCGAGCATTTTCGCGACGAAACCGGAAAACGCAAAGATGAACAAGGCGTTCATGCCATAGATGGTAAAGGGCTGCAACCAGCGTTGTGATTGTTCGCGCACGGTTGGCGATTCGTTGCCATCGATGAGCCAGTAGAACACGGCGAACATGAGCAGCAGGGGGACCAGCATGCTGAACCCGCCCCCGGCCGGCGCCCCGGCGCCCCCCGCGCCCCGCGTGGACGTGGACGAACGCCGCCTGCCGAACGGCCTCACCCTCCTCATGATCGAACACCGCCAGGCCCCCGTCGTATCCTGCTCCATCTTCTACCGCGTGGGATCGGCGAACGAGGAGCCGGGCCGCACCGGGATCTCCCATCTCCTCGAGCATATGATGTTCAAGGGGACGCGCACGGTCGGCACGAGAGACTGGGCGGGGGAGAAACCGCTCCTCGAACGGATCGAGCGGCTCAACGAGAGGCTCGAGGAGGCCGGGGGCGCGGGGGGGGACCCGGCTGAGGCGGCGCGGCTTCGCCGCGAGATCGAGGAGACGGAGCGCGCCGAGGAGCCGCTCCTCGTGAGGAACGAGCTCTGGAAGCTCTACATGGCCTCCGGCGCCAGGGGCCTGAACGCTGGAACTGGGAAGGACCGGACACAATACTACTGCAGCCTCCCCGCTAACCGGATCGAGCTCTGGATGGCCCTGGAGTCGGACCGGATGCGCGACCCCGTCTTCCGCGAGTTCTACCGTGAGCGGGACGTGGTCATCGAGGAGCGGCGACTCACCGTGGACGACAGCCCCGAGGGGGCGTTCTGGGAGCAGCTCTTCGCCACGTCCCTCATCGCCCATCCGTACAGGTGGCCGATCATCGGGTGGCGGTCGGACATCGAGTGCCTGACCCCCGCCGCGGTCCGGGAGTGGCACCGCCGCTACTACGCCCCCAACAACGCGATCGTAGTCGTCGCGGGCGACATATCGAAGGAAGATGTGGCGGGCCTCGCCGCCCGCTACTTCGGCCCGATCCCGGCCCAGCCGCCGCCGCCGCCCATCGTCACCCGCGAGCCGCCCCAGAGGGGGCCGAGGCACTCCCGCCTCGCCGTCGACGCGTCCCCCCGCGTCGCGCTCGCGTTCCACAAGCCCCCCGTCTCCTCCGACGACGATATCGCCCTGAGCGTCCTCGAGAACGTCCTCTCGAGCGGAAGGACGTCGCGCCTCTACCGGCGCCTCGTCCAGGAGAGAAAGGTCGCGGTCTCCGCCTCCGCCTCGTGCGCCCCCGCGAAATACTCCTCACTATTCATCATCCACGCCGTCCCCAGGCGGCCCCACACGGTCGACGACGTCGCGCGGGCGGTGCGCGGCGAGCTCGACGCCCTCGCGGCGGAACCGGTGAGCGAGTGGGAGCTGGGGAAGGCGCGAAACCAGATAGAGGCCGACTTCGTCCGCGGGCTCGAATCCGCCTCTGAACTCGCCTCCGTCGTGGGCACCTACGAGGCGATCGACAGGTGGGATTACGTCAACCGGTACATCCCGAGGGTGCGCGCGGTCACGGCGGCCGATCTGGGCCGCGTGGCCCGCGCCTACCTCACGGAGGAGAAGTGCACCACGGTAGCCATCCAGTGAGGCCCGCCGCCGCGGCCGCTCGGGTCCTCGCCGCGGTCATCCTCGCGGGGGGATGCGCGGCGGCGCGCGGCCCCGCCGGCCCCGCCTGCATCTCGTTCCCCCCGCTGCGCTTCACCCCGCCGGAGGTCGAGCGCGTCGTCCTCGACTGCGGCGCGCCGCTCTATCTCCTGCGCGACACGCGCCTCCCCCTATTCAGCTTCCACGCCATGGCCAGGGCCGGCTCGGCGTACGACCCGAAGGGGAAGGAGGGGCTCGCCGCCCTCGCCGCGGAGGTCATGCGCACCGGCGGCACGCTCCGCATGGACCCGGACGAGCTCGACCGCCGGATCGAGTTCATGGGGGCGGAGCTCGCCGTCGACGCCGACCAGGACGCGGCCTCGCTCTCCCTCTCCTGCCTCTCCCGCGACACCGCGGAGGCGCTCGGGATCGCCCTCGACGTCCTCCTGCGCCCGGCCTTCTCCCCCGCCAAGCTCGACCTCCGCAAGGAGCAGGTCCGCGAGGCGATCCGGAGGTGGAACGACGAGCCGGGGCAGGCGGTCTCACGGGAGTTCCGCCGGCTCGTCTACGGGGATCATCCGTACGCCCACCCGGTGATCGGCGAGCCGGGGTCCATGGACGCGATAGGGCGCGGCGACCTCTTGGAGTTCCACCGCGCGCGCTTCAATCCTTCAGGCATGATCTTCGGCGCCGCCGGGGATTTCGACCGGGGCGCCCTTGTCGCGGGCCTGAACGCCGCCTTCGGCGCGGCGAAGCCGTACCTCCCTCCCCCGCTCCCGCCGCCGGCCGGGAACGCGGGGGGGGGGCGCGCGATCTTTCTCGTCCGAAAAGGCACCCAGCAGGCTCATATCGCCGCCGGCCACATCGGGATCAGGCGCGCAGATCCGGACTTCATCCCCGTCATGATCATGAACGAGATATTGGGGGGGGGCGTCTTCTCCTCGAGGTTGCTCGAACGTATTCGCTCGGCGGAGGGGCTCGCCTACAGCGCGGGATCGCAATTCACGCCGGCCCTGCAGGCGGGGCTATTCCGCGCCTCGTGCCAGACGAAGGAGTCGACCGCGGCGGAGGCGCTGGGCATCATGATCGAGGAGATGGAGCGGATGCGGGCCGGGCTGGTCGCGGAGGAGGAGATATCCCGCGCGCGGGACTCCTACGTGAACAGCTTCGTCTTCAACTTCACGAACCCGTCCCAGGCTGTGGGCCAGATGATGGGGGTCGAGTTCATGGGGCTGCCGCGCGACTACCTGAAGACTTATCTCGCGAAGGTGGCCGCCGTGACGAGGGGGGACGTGCTCCGGGCCGCGCGCGAGCATCTCCATCCGGACACCGCCACGATAGTCGTCCTCGGGGAGGGGGCCGACCTCTCCGCCGCGCTGCGGCGTTTCGGCCCGGTCCGCCCCGTGACGCCGAAATAATCGCCGCGGGGCCGGCTGGGCGGCCGCGCGCGCGACGGCCCCGCACGCCTCTCCCCCGCCGACAATCCGCGGCGGCGCTCACGGCGCGCGGATATCGGCCAACTCGGCGGAGAGCGAGACGCGCGTCCCGCCCTCCACTGCCTTGAGATAGAGCCGCGCCTCCCTCACGGGGGCCAGCCATTCGAGCGCCCCGAGCGCCCTCTGCGCCGCGGCGATCCGCCCCCGGTCCCGCCGCTTCTCAGTGAACGCAGCCGCGATGGCGAGGATCTGCCGCACCGAGGCCGCCGCCTGGTCCATGTCGCTCCCGCGCAGGATGAGTTTCCCCGCGGCGTCCCCGGTCCCCCGGGCCCCGGCGGCCGCACGGACCGGATCGCCGCTGGCGACCACGAGGCGGCCCTCCCTGAGGATGACGACCGGATCGTAGAGGTACTCGATCGGCGCCCCGAGGCCCACGCGGTAGCGGAGGCCTTCCCCCCCGCGCTCCAGCCCGACGTCGAGCGGTTTCCCGAAGGGCGTCCACGCCCCCCCGCGGCCGTCAACGAGGCTGACCACGGCCCCGTCGGCGAGCTTCATGAACCGGGCGATACGCTCCCGCGCGAGGCGCCGGTCGCTCACCCGAAAGGAGGCGGCGGCGTTGAGCATCCCACGAGGGTCGAGGTATAACAGGAACGCCCACTCGCCCCCCAGCCATCCGAGAGAGAAATGCCCGGCGGGAAACGACTCGACGCCGCCGCGGCGCCCGAACGCGACGCCGCCATCCGGCCACTCCGCGCGGGCCCGATCCAGGAGCCCCCCGGGATCCATCCAACCCGCCGCGTAAAGGAGCCCGCCTTGCGCCATCGCCCCCTCGAGCGGGTCGCCCGAGAGCGGCCTCCCCGCGCCGCCGGCGCCGACGACCCGCGCCTCCGCCTCTATCCGTTCCCCGATATCGAACGTCGCGGTGGCGGCCGTCAGCCCGGCGAAAAGGGCGCTCGACGGCCCCCACAGCGCCTCGATCCCGCGCCCCCCCCGGGGGGACGCGGCGGCGGCCCTGGCCATCCCGTCGCCGCAGCGCCGGAGCGCTCCGAGATCCGCGAAGAGCGCCCCGCGCGCCCTCCCGCCGGCTGGGACGGGCACCTCCGCGACCACCCCCCGGGCATCCCCGCCCCCCCCCGGCCCCGCCCCCCCCTCGTCCACGCCGGCCGCGAAGACCTCGCCGCCCTGGGTGTGCAC